>WGGC01000166.1 GCA_015491905.1 Bacteroidales bacterium
ATTTAATATGACAAATTCTTATATTTATAAAATAACAGAATATGAAAAATTTAATTATTCCGGCTGACGTTCCAAAAGGGAAAGTTTCACAATATGTGGAGAATTATAATAAAGCAACCGGTGGTAGTGGTCGGCTTATGCTTTTTGCCGGAGATCAGAAAGTAGAACACTTAAACAATGATTTTTATGGAGAAGGTATTACTGACGAAGATGCTAAACCTGGATATTTATTTAAAGTAGCCAGTCAAGCATATATTGGAGTTTTTGCTACTCAGATGGGTTTAATTTCCCGCTATGGAAACCAGTATAATAAAATACCGTATCTGGTAAAACTCAATTCCAAAACCAATATTGTTCCTGTTGATGAAAGTGCCCCCATATCCCGTTTATGGTTTGATATAGATGATGTTATGACTTTAAAAAATAACTCGGGATTAAATATCCTTGGTGTCGGTTATACGATTTATTTAGGTTCTGAGCATGAAAATATTATGTTGCAAGAAGCCGCCCAGACAATTTTTAAAGCTCATCAAGAAGGAATGCTAGCTGTATTATGGATATACCCAAAAGGGAAATACATTAAAGACGAGCACGATTCTCATTTAATAGCAGGAGCAGCAGGGGTGGCAGCAGCCCTGGGAGCAGATTTTGTAAAGCTTAAAGTTCCATTTATCAATGGAAAATTTGATGTTAAATTGCTTAAAGAAGTAACAGCAGCAGCAGGCAATACCGGCGTACTATGCGAAGGAGGAGCTAAAGTAGCTGAAAAAGACTTTTTGCGAGAGTTATATGATCAAATTCATTTTGGAAACACCAGAGGTAATGGCACCGGAAGGAATATTCATCAACGTTCTTTTGATGAAGCTGTTAAAATGGCCAATGCCATTTACTCGGTAACCATAGAGGGAAAAACAGCTGAGGAAGCTTGGCAAACATATTTCGAATAACAAAAACCGAAATACAAATTATGATATACACAATAACATTAAACCCTGCTTTAGACCGTACTTTATTTCTGGATGATTTAAAATATGAAGATGCTAACAGAGTTAAAAAAGAAGAACGATTTGCAGGGGGAAAGGGAATTGATGTTTCTCGTGTTTTAACTCACCTTTCTGTTCCAAATAAGGCTTTGGTATTTTTAGGTGGTTACGTTGGAATGGAGATTGAAGGCTTATTGTTAAATGAAGGCATCCATACCGAAGTTATTAAATTATCAGAAGAAACCCGTACTAATGTTATTTTGGATTTGGAAGAAAATAAACAGCAGGTAATTATTAATGCAAAAGGCCCTGAAGTACAACCACAAGAGTTATCTGCATTTTTTGAACGAATTAACGATATGGAAGACCCTTGGATGGTTACTTTTAACGGAAGCCTTCCTCCAAATACCAATCCCGCTTTTTATTCGCGGGCTATCGAACTTGTTAAACAAAAGGGAGCTTTTGTTTTTTTAGATTCCGATAGTAAAAACTTGGAAGAAGGAATAAAAGGAAAACCTGATTTTATAAAACCTAATATCCATGAGTTATCAAGATTATGTGGTAAAGAGCTAAAAGAACTTCCGGATATTGTTGCAGCTGCCAAAGATATTATTCGTAAAGGCGTAAAAATTGTTATTGTGTCAATGGGAGCAAAGGGTGTCATTTATGTAAGTGAAGATGATGTAATTACAGCTATGCCACCAAAAGTAAAGGTAGTAAATACCATTGGCGCGGGTGACTCATCCATTGCAGGATTTATTTATGCTAAATATAATAAAATGACTAATGAAGAGGCTGTAAAATATGCTGTTGCTGCCGGAACGGCTACAACATTACAGGAAGGTACAGCTCTTGCCAGTAAAGAAGAAATAATATCTATATTAAAAGATATAACAAGTAGTAAATTATAATATTTAAAATTATTAATGGAGGAATTATTATGAAAAACAACAAAATTACATGTTTAAGAGCAATGGAAATCCTTGATTCAAGAGGCAATCCTACTGTTAGAGTATATATTGAATTAAGTGATGGTACAAATACCTTTGCTTCTGTTCCCTCGGGAGCCAGTACAGGCGAATTTGAAGCTGTTGAGTTACGAGATGGTGATAAAAAACGTTATGGCGGAAAAGGAGTGCTGAAAGCTGTTGCTAATGTAAATGATATAATTGCCCCTGAAATAATGGGAATGCATGCTCATGAACAGGCAACTATTGATAAAAAAATGATTGATTTGGATGGCACAGAAAACAAATCAAAGTTGGGGGCAAACGCAATATTGGGTGTTTCAATGGCCGTTGCGCGTGCAGAGAGTATTTTTGCCAATATTCCCCTTTATGAATATTTAGGTGGTGCCGGAGCCCGACGTATTCCGGTTCCTTGTATGAATATTCTTAATGGTGGGGAACATGCAGATAATAGTGTGGACTTTCAGGAATTTATGGCTATCCCTCTGGGAGCACCCTCATTTAAAGAAGGCCTGCGTTATGTGGCCGAAACATTTCATACACTGAAAGGCTTATTAAAAGAAAGAGGCTTTTCGACAGGTGTAGGCGATGAAGGTGGGTTTGCTCCAAACCTTGCAAGTAACGAAGAAGCCATAGAAATTATTATTGAAGCTATAGAAAAAGCCGGCTATATACCGGGAAAGGATATTAGTATCGGAATTGATAGCGCAGCTACTTCTTTTTATATTGGTGATAATACCTATGACTTAAAATGGTCTAAAGGTGGAAAAATGACAAGTGAAGATATTATAAAACTTTCAGAGAAATGGGTAGCTAAATATCCCATTGTATTATGGGAAGATCCTTTGGCTGAAGATGACTGGGCAGGGTTTAAGGAGTTTACAAAACGACTTGGTGATAAAATTGAAGTGGTAGGTGACGATATTTTTGTAACTAATACAAAATATATTTCCCGCGGTATTAAAGAAGGGACAGCTAATTCCTCCTTGATTAAATTAAATCAGATTGGAACCGTTTCAGAAACCATTGAAGCTGTTCGCATGTGCCGAGATGCAGGTTGGAGACATTTCCATTCTCACCGTTCAGGTGAAACAACAGATACTTTCCTTGCTGATTTTGCTATGGCTATGGATGGTGGTCATCTGAAAAGCGGTTCAGCTAGCCGAAGTGAACGCCTTGCTAAATATAATCGTTTGATGGAAATCGAACGGGAACTGGGTGATAGAGCTTTATATTACTGGGAATAATTTTTTTTTAACAAGTATATAAAACTATAATAAGCTGTGAATTATTCTATCATAGAT
>WGGC01000167.1 GCA_015491905.1 Bacteroidales bacterium
AAAATACGGCTAAGGATAATTTTTGGAATGAAAAGGGTACCGAATTTGAAAAAAATATTAAAAGTAATAATTCATCCTCATTAAAAAGTAATCAGTTTATTGGAGAAATAGAAAGCAAAACAAAAACAATAAAAATTGTTTGTCGTGACCACGGAAAAGAAGATGGTGACAGGGTTCAAATCAGAAATAACAAATCTATTATCAGGTCTAATTTATATCTTACAAATAAGCCTAAAAAAGTGGTGGTAAAATTAAAATGGGGGATGAATCGAATAGACTTTACAGCTTTAAATCAGGGAAGCGTTGGAATGAATACAGCTGAATTTGAAGTGTATGATGATTCAGGAAAGAGAATCTCGAAGAAAAAATGGAACATTTCGAAAGGATATACCGCAACTTTACTAATTGTTAAACTATAAATTAATTGAATAACTTCTTATTAAAAGATATAGGTTTTTTCTAAATTTTAAATATCACTTTTTATGAAGCGTTTTTTTTCTGTCGTATTTATTATGATGATTTCTACAAATGTTTTATTCTGCCAGGTTGATAATAACCTGCGGGCCAAGTTATATTTCCAGGAGGCTCAAAAGCTTTTTAATCAAAATGAATTTAAAGCATCATTAGATTATTTAACAAAAGCAGAAAAAACATTACAAGCCACAAACGGCCGTATTTTAAACCTGAAAATTAAAATTTTATATAACACAGGTAAATTTATTGAAGCCGAAAATGCATTAAACCTATTTATTTCCCATTATGGCAATGCTGTATCTGAAGAATTGAAAAATGAAACACTTGGTTATTTTATCAGAATTGAAAAAGCTGCTAAAGCCCAAAGAAACAGAGAAAAAGAAAGGTTAAACCTGTTAAGAAAAAAAGAACTGGCACGAATAGCAAGACTTAATAAAATTAAAAGAGACAAAATAGAAGAGGAAAAAAAATTCAGAATTCTGGCTAAAAAACTGGAACCGGAAATAAAAAAAAGATTACAACAACTTTCTCAAATCAATTATGGGAAAATATATATTTTTAAGCCGGTTAATAATTTAACAACCAGTAGAAATGAAGTTAGTTACTTTGTTGCGTATGATAATAAGTATATAATTTTTACTATCCCCGATAAATATGCACTGAAAAGACTTGATAAAGACAGATTATCATTTTCATCCGCACATGCTAAGCGTTTCTCATCCAACGTTACAAATGTCAAAGTAAAGACGCGTCATCATGGAAAAAAATGGCATTCTTTTAGAAAAAGTATTCAATATTCCAATGTTTTTTTAGGAGGAAATGGTGATGAAATTTTATGGAATGGGAAACAGTATTCCAGCTTTAAAAGAAATGTATACTATTATTTTTATGTTAATAGTTTAAGTGCTGACATAAAGCTAAAAAAAACTTTTGACAAAAAATATTACAACCCATATATTGAAACAGGTACAATTATAAAAACAGTTGACTACCGGCTTATTTCAAATAACGATTTACGATCTAAATTAAAACGTAGTGGTTTCGTAAACAAACCCGGATCTGCAATAAACCCAAATCTTCCGGTTATAAAACTAAAGCCTGCCGGATTCAGGAAAATGCTATTCCCGGAGAAGAAAATAAATTATGTTTTGCAGGACAGAAAGGTTTCAGGCAGTTATATTCATAACAGACGAAAATACACAAAGTCATTCTTATATTTTATACCGTCTCAGAAAACAAACCATTATGGAACAATACAACATTATGGTAGTTTTTATTCTTCAAACCTTGCCAACCGTATTTATGAAATAAATGAGGATAAAAAAATTAACCAGATTAGATTTGGCATGTTGTACGATTCGTTTAATAAAGGCTATGGAAGCGGTACAATAAAGTATTTTACCAATACATCTTATAAATTGCCATATGAAACTTTAGTTAAATTGAGCCAGATATCAGAAAAAAATCCAATAGATTAGTTTTGTTGAATTTTCTTACGAATATAAAAATTTAAAATTAAAGAAGAGCCTCCCATGGGACTCGAACCCACGACCTGCTCATTACGAGTGAGCTGCTCTACCAGCTGAGCTAAGGAGGCTTTTAGAGATACGAATTTAACAAAACTGTACATTAAAAAAATAAGGCTGCAAATGTAAATCAATTTTTTTGTGAATTAAACCTGCCAAACAAAATGTTTTACATTTTGTTTTTTTATTAGCAAGAAAAATGATAGGCTTTTGTTTCCTGTTGTTTATTTTTATCAGCCTTTTATCTTAAAACTGGAAAAAAAATGCATGATTAAATTCTATTTTATCTGTAAAAATGTATATTTTTAAAATTCAACTCTTTAATAACGACTAATAATATACTGAATATCAGGCCTTATAATCTAAATGAAATTATTTTTAGGTTTAAAATAATTTAACAAAGATGAAAGATTGGTTTTTATTATCTTGCGCAAAAATTTTTTTTGTTAAATTCTTAAAATTGCTAAAAGTATGAAGTTTATAGTAAGATCATTTTTATTTGCAGGTTTATTACTGGTAGGATTTACCGTTTCTGCTCAGTCTGTTCAGGAAGCCGGAGACATGTTTAACCAGGGAAATCAACAATTTAAAGCTAAGGCATTTAGCAAAGCTGTTGATTTATATGAACAAGCATTACAAATTGCAGAAGCTGCCGGCCCTGATGCATTCGAATTACAAGGAAAGATAGAAAACCAATTGGCTACTGCCTTATTTTGGAATGGAATTAATTTTTATAAGCAAAGACAGTTTGACAAAGCAATTGCTCAAATGCAGAAGTCTTTACAAATGGCAGATAAAGCACAAAATGCTAAAATAAAAAATTATGATATAATTTATATCGCAAGGGTATATGCATCAAAAGGTAATGCTCTTTTAAAAAAGAAAGATTACACCGGCGCAGAAGCAGCTTATGCTGCAGCCTTAAAAGTAAACCCAAAAAGTATTAATGCATATTTTGGAAAAAGCTTGTTATATAAAGAAACTAAAAGTTATGATAAGATGATAGCTATGGTTGACAAAGTAGGAGAATATGTAAATACTAACCGTAAAGGGCCTCAAATGTATGCAAAAGTTAAAAGAATGGCTTATGGTGCCTTATTAAATGCCGGAGCATCTGAACTTCAAAAAGAACATCCTGCTAAAGCTTTGGGTTATTTAAATCAATCTTTGAAGTTTAACTCCAGTAGTGCCAGTACATATTATTATATGGCTATTGCAAATTTTAAATTAAGAAAATACACGGCTGCAATTACTAATGCTAAAAAGGCATTATCACTACCCGGTAATGATAAATCAGATATTTATTTCACCCTTGCACAAGCATATCAGAAAAAAGGCGATAAAGCCAATGCTTGCAATGCTTTTAAACATGTAGTAAAGGGGCCTAATGTTGCTGCAGCAAAATACCAAAGAAGTCATGTTTTAAAATGTAAATAATTTATTTTACAGATTGTATAAAAAAAGGGGGGAATATTAATATTTCCCCCTTTTTTAATGCCCTATAATCAATATTAAACATTTAAATAGAAAAATATATTTACGTATCTTTGTCAGGATTAAAATTTTGTTCATTTAAATATTTAACAATGATTAAAAAAACCACCCTTTTTATTGCATGTCTGGTGTTTTTATTTTTTCCTGCACTACATGCACAACAATTAAATGAAACCTTTAAATTAAACCCTAAGGTTATTAAAGGTAAACTTTCCAACGGACTTACCTATTACATCCAACCCAATTCTGAACCCAAAAACCGTGTTGAATTGCGGCTGGTAATTAATGCCGGATCTATTAATGAGACTAACGACCAACAAGGTCTGGCTCATCTGCTGGAACATATGGAATTTAATGGTACCAAACATTTTAAAAAATCAGCACTTGTTGATTTTTTAGAAGCTACAGGCGTTAAATTTGGAGCTCATCTAAATGCAAGCACTTCTTTTGACCAAACTATTTATATGTTGCAAATGCCAACAGACAGGAGTAGTCTTATAGATAGTGCTATGTTAGTATTAGAAGACTGGGCACACAATGCTTTGCTTAAAGGCGATGATATTGATATGGAAAGAGGAGTAGTTAAAGAAGAATGGCGTTTGGGTCTTGGAGCTCAAGACAGAATGATGAAGAAATACCTTCCCATAATATTAAAAGGATCTCGTTATGCAAAAAGACTGCCAATTGGTAAAATGCCCGTTATTGACACAGCACATTATGAAACTATACGTCGCTTTTATCATGACTGGTATCGCCCTGATTTGATGGCTGTTATTGTAGTTGGAGATGTAAAAGTTCCGCAAATTGAGAAAATGATTAAAGATCATTTTTCTAAACTTAAAAATCCTAAAAATGAAAAAGCAAGAGTTGTTTATGGTGTGCCTGATAATAAAGCTCCTATAGTTGCTATTGCTACTGATCCTGAAGCAACAACAAATCAGGTGGTAATTTTTTATAAGCATCCTAAAACTGTTGACAAAACAGTAAATGGATACAGGAAAAACCTTATGGCACAGTTGTATGACGGAATGATAAACAGTCGTCTAAATGAAATCTCTCAAAGTCCGTCAGCTCCTTTCATGTTTGCCGGTGCGGGATATGGGTCTTTTATAGGCAGAACTTTGAATGCTTATACTGATTTTGCAATAGCAAAGGATAATAAAATTCTTCCGTCATTAAAAGTTTTGTTAAATGAAGATAAACGTGTGAAGGATTTTGGGTTCACACAAAGCGAACTGGAAAGACAGAAAAAAAATGTTTTGCGTAAAATAGAAAAACAGTATACAGAAAGAAACAAACAATCTTCCGGGCGTTTAACTCAAAAATATATTAATAATTTCCTTGAAGGAAAACCTGTGCCGGGTATTGCAGTAAAATATAAACTTGCCAAAGAACTTATACCAACAATTACATTAAAAGAGGTTAACGCACTCTCAAAAAAATGGATTACAGATACCAATATGGTTGTTCTGATTACAGCACCCAAGAAAAAAGACGTGAAAGTGCCAACAGAAAAACAAGTTTTGGAGGTTATTAATGCTGAAAAGTTAACTGTGCTGCAGCCTTACGTTGACAAAATGTTAAAAGCACCTTTAATTGACCATCCTGTTAAAGCAGGAAAAATTACTAACATTCAGAAAGTAGATACTCTTTACGAAAAGTGGACGCTCAGCAATGGCATGGAAGTATTTGTAAAACCTACTAACTTTAAAAATGATCAGGTATTATATAGGGCATATAGCTTGGGAGGAACATCCCTTTTACCAGATAATAGAGTAATAATTTCACGTGTGTTTACTGGTATTATTGATGGTAGTGGAATAGGAAAGTTTAGTGATGTAGAATTACAAAAAAAATTAAGCGGAAAAGTTGTCTCATTAAGTCCTTATTTAAAGTCGCTTACTCAAGGATATTCCGGAAGTGCAAGTCCTAAAGATATTGAAACTTTAATGAAGTTACAGTATTTGTTTTTTACTCAACCAAGGAAAGACAAAAACATCTTTGAAAAAGTAATTAACAATCAGATTAATATGGTAAAACATTTGGGAGCTAATCCTAAAATGGTTTTTTATGATTCATTATACCAGGTTATAACTATGCATTCCCCAAGAGTAATTATTATCCCTACCGTAGAACAAATCAAGAGCATATGGCAATCTGAAGTTTATAGGATATATAAAAAGCAGTTTGAGCATGCAGCCGGATATAAAGTCTTTTTTGTTGGTAATATTAATAAGGATAAATTAAAACCATTGGTGGAAAAATACCTTGGTTCGGTTCCTTCAGGAGAAGCATTACATTGGAAAGATGTGTCGCCCTCATTTCCAAAAGGAATTAAAAAAGTAGTAGTTTACAAAGGATCAGAACCTCAAAGTTCTGTTGTTCTTGTAATGAAAGGAAAAACAAAGTATGACTTAAAAAACAGAATGCTGCTAAAAGTACTGGCACAAACACTAAATATTGAGTTGAGAGAAAAAGTGCGTGAACAGGAAAGCGGAACATACGGAATTTATGTAAATCCATCTATTTCTAAATATCCAAAAGAGGAATATAGCCTGATGTTGGGCTTTGGTTGCGCTCCTAAAAATGTAGATAAATTAACTAAAGCAGTATTTGGAATATATGAAAAGTTTAGAAAAGAAGGGCCTACCGAATTTACATTAAAAAAGGTAAAAGAAACATTTTTAAGAAGCAGAGAGTCTGATATAAGAAAAAACAACTTCTGGATTAATGAACTTATAGACGAGCAATTTGACGGAGACAAGATTCTTACAAATGAAGAATACAAAAAGGCCGTAAACAGCATTACTGTTGGAAAAGTAAAAAAAGCGGCAAAGAAATATCTTACTATGAATCATTATGTTTTAGGTATTTTAAAACCATCTAAATAAGTATCGAATCATTAAAGATTTTTAAAACAAGGGGAAGTATCAATCGTTTGATAAAAGCTTTCCCTTGTTTTGATTTTTGTTTTATATGATTTTGTAAATTCAAAGCTCCGTAATGAGTGTAGCTGCATGGGTTTTTATGTAAGTTTGCCCGAATTTTATGTAAAATTACAAGAGATAATATTTTAATTTTAATAATTAAAAGATAATATTTATGAAACGATTACTCGTTGCCACTGGTGGAGGTGACTGTCCCGGTTTAAATGCTGTAATAAGGGCAATTGTTCACCGTGCCTCACAAGAAAAAGACTGGGAAATATTAGGAAGTATTCAGGCTTTTAATGGTGTTTTATGGGAACCTACAGAGGTTGTCAGGCTTGATATGGATAAAGTAAAAGGTATTCATTTTCAAGGAGGCACAATTATTGAGACCACAAATAAAGGCGGCCCGTTCGCATGGCCTGTTAAGGATAAAGATGGAAAATGGTCTTATGTCGACAGGTCTGATGAAATGATTCGTAAACTGCAGATTATGCAAATTGATGCTGTAATAAGCATTGGCGGTGATGGTTCACAAAGAATATCCGAGCAGCTCTATCGTAAAGGACTTAATATTATTGGTGTACCAAAAACCATTGATAACGATTTATCTTCTACTGATTCTACCTTTGGATTTCAAACTGCTGTTGAAATAGCAACTGAATCTGTTGATAAGTTGGTAACTACAGCAGCGAGCCATAATAGAGTATTTGTTTTGGAAGTTATGGGACGTGAAGCCGGATGGATTGCCATGAATGCAGCTGTTGCCGGTGGTGCCGATGTATGTCTTATTCCTGAAATGCCCTATGATATTGAAATAGTAAAAGAAGCATTAGAAAAACGTTTTGTCCGCGACCGCGGATTTGCTGTTGTTGTAATTGCAGAAGGGGCACGCCCAAAAGGTGGAAAAATGGCAGTAATGGATAATGATGAAGTTGGATACGCCAACCCTAAACTAGGTGGTGTTGCCAGAAAACTGATTAATCAGTTGAAAGATGCAGGATTTAAACATGATATGCGGGAAACAGTTTTGGGTCATTTGCAGCGCGGCGGCGTTCCTATTGCATACGACAGGGTACTCTCTGCTCAATTTGGGGTAAAAGCTTTTGAAATGGCACTTGCGGGTGACTTTGGAAAAATGGTTGCTTATCGTCATCCTGAATTTAAGGCAGTCCCTTTAATCGATGCTATTTCAAAACCTAATCTGGTTACTTATGATAATGCATTGGTACAAACAGTTAAAGGACTAGGGATTTCTATGGGTGTAAAATTTAAATAGTCTTTTCTTTTTTATACTAAATCCCGGACTATCGCTCCGGGATTTTTATTTTCACCATATTTTTTCAGAGTGTATAAGTCTTAAATAAAATTCAGAGCATAGGTAAAACAATATGATTACTTTTGCCGTCTAATGGAAAAAGTAAGTCAAAAGAAAAAAAATCCAATTTCATGGATAATTTTAGTTAGTCTTGTTCTGGTTTGGGGTAGTTCTTTTATCTTAATAAAAAAATCACTGCTTTATTTTAGCGGCGTTGAAGTAGGTTTACTGAGAATAGTTATTACCTTTTTATTTCTATCTCCCCTGGCGGTTAAAAAACTAAAAAAGGTGCCAAGAAAAAATTTTTTCCTTTTATTTATTTCGGGAATTATTGGCAGTTCTATCCCGGCACTGCTTTTTGCTATTGCAGAAACTAAAATTGAAAGTTCTATAGCAGGAACACTAAATTCGCTAACACCTTTATTTACATTAATAATCGGACTTTCTTTTTTCAGGATAAAAGCAAGGTGGTATAATGTAACAGGAGTGTTAATAGGTTTATTAGGTGCGGTTGGTTTAATACTTTCCAGCAGTAAAGGTAATATGGGCGGAAACATTTTGTACTCTTCTTTGGTAGTTATTGCTTCAATTTGTTATGCTATAAATGTAAACCTTGTAAAAGTTTATTTTAAAGGAATCAGCTCTCTTGACATTACAGTGCTTACTTTTCTTTTTATAGGTGTCCCAACATTAATATATGTAATAATTTTTACAAATGTTCCGGAGCTATTATTAACAGATGCAAAATCATGGGAGGGATTAGGGTATTTATCAATACTATCTATTGTCGGAACAGGCATTGCTTTAATAGCTTTTAATCAGTTAATTAAGTTAAGCAGCCCTGTTTTTGCATCATCTGTCACATATTTAATTCCTGTAATTGCAATTATTTGGGGAGTTATTGATGGAGAGCCTTTTTCTCTTATTTATTTTTTGTGGATAATTTTAATTTTAGCCGGTGTTTTTCTGGTAAATGCTAAGCCTTATTCTAATTTAAATCTGTCGTCCAGAATATTATTTAAAAAAAATAAATGACAAAAACTTGTTAATTACAATTTTTTCGTATTTTTGCACCTCCAAAATTTACGGTATTTAAAGACATAACATAATGTACGCAATAGTAGAAATCGCCGGACAACAATTTAAAGTAGAAGAAGGTCAGGAAATATTTGTTCATCGTTTAAGCAACGAAGAGGGTTCTGACGTTACTTTTGACCAGGTTTTACTGGTTGATAAAGATGGAAAAGTTAAGGTGGGCACACCTGTTGTAAAAGGCGCTAACATCAATGCAAAAGTATTGGAGCATGTTCGTGGTGACAAGGTAAAGGTATTTAAAAAGAAAAGAAGAAAAGGATACCAGAAAGAAACCGGTCATCGCCAGGATTTCAGTAAATTACTGGTAGAAAAAATTACTTTTTAACGCAAAAAACTTAAACAATGGCTCATAAAAAAGGAATGGGTAGCTCTCATAACGGGCGCGAATCTGAAAGTAAAAGACTTGGAGTGAAAATTTTTGGTGGCCAATTTGCTGCTGCCGGGAATATTATCATCAGACAAAGAGGAACAGTACATCATCCCGGATTAAATGTAGGCATGGGTAAAGACCATACTATATTTGCCCTTAAAGATGGTGTTGTAGAGTTTCGTAAAAGAAAAAATAACCGCTCATACGTTAGTGTGGTTCCTTTGGAAACAAACGAAGACTAATTTATAAGTCTTATAAAATTTTAAATGTCCGGTGATAATGTTAATCACCGGACTTTTTTTTATTTTTATTGCCTTATATAAAAAATCAAAGATGTTAACTTATATCTTTGCTAAAAATATAATTCATGCTTGAGCTTCAAAGAATAAGAGAAAACAGGGATACAGTAATTAAGCAGCTGGCAGTTAAAAATTTTGATGCCACTGAAATTGTTGATGAAATTATTGCACTTGATAAAGAAAGAAGAGCAAAACAAAAAGAACTTGACGACACGCTTGCCAGGTCTAAACAGTTAGCTAAAGAAATCGGTATTTGTTACAAATCCGGAAAGATAAAAGAGGCTGAGTTATTAAAAAAAGAAACACAGTCTCTTAAAGTTGTTTCAAAAAGTTTAAGTGATAATCTGGAAATGATTGTTACTGACATGAATAAACGGCTTGTTGAACTGCCTAATGTTCCACATCCTTCAGTTCCCAAAGGAAATAGTGAAAAAGATAATGAAGTAGTGTATGAAGAAGGAAAAATACCTGAGTTGTATGAAAAAGCTGTACCACATTGGGAGTTGGCAGAAAAGTATAAAATTATTGATTTTAACCTTGGCGCAAAAGTTACAGGTGCAGGTTTTCCTTTTTATCGCGGTCAAGGCGCACGATTACAAAGGGCATTAATAAATTTTTTTCTTGATGAAGCTATCAACAATGGATATCTTGAATATCAACCTCCATTATTGATAAATGAAGATTCCGGTTTTGGAACGGGACAGTTACCTGATAAGGAAGGTCAAATGTATTATGCACAGCTGGATAACTTATACCTTATCCCAACGGCCGAAGTTCCAATAACGAATATATACAGGAATGTTATTCTAAAGGCGACAGACTTTCCTGTTAAAAACGTAGCCTACTCAAGCTGTTTCCGACGTGAAGCCGGTTCTTATGGTAAAGATGTCAGAGGGCTAAACAGGTTACATCAGTTTGATAAAGTGGAAATAGTCCAAATCCAGCACCCTGATAAATCTTATGATACGTTGGAAGAAATGAAAGCTCATGTAAGCGAATTATTGAGAAAATTGGAGTTGCCTTTTAGAATTGTTAAGCTATGTGGTGGAGACCTAAGTTTTACCTCAGCACTTACATTTGATTTTGAAGTTTATTCTGCTGCACAAAAACGATGGCTTGAAGTCAGTTCTGTTTCAAATTTTGAAAGTTATCAAAGTAACAGAATGAAATTAAGATTTAAGGACGATTCAGGAAAAGCTAAACTTGCACATACTTTAAACGGGAGCGCTCTGGCACTGCCTAGAATTGTTGCTGCATTACTGGAAAATAATCAGACAGAAAATGGGATTAATATTCCTGCTGCCCTACAGAAATATACCGGATTTGAATTGATTGAATAATTTATTGTAATTATGGTCAGACCAAAAAAACATTTAGGGCAACATTTCTTAACTGATAAAAATATTGCCCGGAAAATTACCGAATGTTTATCGTCTGAACATGAAAATATTTGTGAAATAGGACCAGGAACGGGTGTTCTTACAAATTTTATACTTAAAAGGCCAGCTGTTAAAAAAGTTGTATTACTTGAAATAGATCAGGAGTCGGTAAATTATTTAAATACTGAATATAACGATAATCGATTGGAAATTATCCTGGCAGACTTTCTTAAAACAAACATTTCTTCTCTTTTCCCTGAAAAATTTGTGTTGATAGGTAATTTCCCTTATAACATATCAAGTCAGATCTTTTTTAAAATTTTAGAAAACCGTCAGTTTATTCCTGAAGTGGTAGGAATGATTCAGAAGGAAGTAGCGGAAAGAATAATAGCAGGCCCTGGCAGTAAAACATACGGAATATTAAGTGTTTTGCTGCAAGCCTGGTATAACATCAAGTATTGTTTTACTGTTAATGAAAATGTATTTTTCCCACCTCCAAAAGTTAAGTCATCAGTAATCCGCCTGCAACGCAACTCTGTATCATCGTTAGATTGTGACGAAAAATTATTTTTCAGGGTTGTTAAAGCAGCATTTGGAATGCGAAGAAAAACATTGCGTAATTCATTAAAACCATTTTTTCAGGTAGATAATATTGACACACCCATGCTTTCCTTGCGTGCGGAGCAATTAAGTGTTGAGGATTTTGTATCGTTAACAAAAATGTTTCAATAATGTATTTCAAGATATTGGTGAATATCAATTGATGTTCTTACTTTTGTTGATACATTTTATATTTTGATTATTAAATAGAATATACTCAAATACTTTTTAATAACTCAAATTCATTACATTGAAAAAAAATATCAATTATATATCTTCTGTAATTAAGAGTTTACCATCGGGCCCCGGAGTTTATCAATATTTTGATAAAGACGGTAAAATTATTTATGTTGGAAAGGCAAAAAACCTGAAAAAAAGAGTTTCCAGTTATTTTAATAAGGAGCAGATTAGTGGTAAATTAAAACTTTTGGTAAGACGAATTGCAGATATTAAATTTATAGTAACTGAAACAGAAACCGATGCTTTGTTACTTGAAAATAATTTAATAAAGAAATACCAACCACGATATAATGTTTTATTAAAAGATGATAAATCTTTCCCATGGATATGTATTAAAAACGAACCCTTTCCACGTGTTTTCTCTACACGTCATCCTGTAAAAGACGGATCGGAATATTATGGCCCTTATGCTTCTGTAAAAATGGTAAATATATTATTGGACACCATAAGGCAATTATATCCTCTGCGCACTTGTAAGTTAAATCTTAGTAAGAAAAATATTACTTCCGGGAAATTTAAAGTTTGCCTTGAGTATCATATAGGGAATTGTAATGCCCCTTGTGTCGGATTGCAGTCCGAAGATGATTATAATAAAAATATTCAACAGGTTCGGTCAATTATAAAAGGAAACTTAAATGACGTAACCATAGCCTTAAAAAAAATGATGCTGGAATACTCAGCAAAAATGGAGTTTGAAAAAGCACAGAAAATAAAAGAAAAAATAGAACTATTAGATAAGTATAAGAGTAAATCTACAATAGTAAATCCGAAAATTAATAATGTAGATGTTTTTTCTATTTTATCAGATGAAGATGTTTCATATGTTAATTTTCTAAAAGTTGTAAAAGGAGCTGTATTACAGGCACATACTGTTGAAATAAAAAAACGCCTTGAAGAAACTGATATGGAAATCCTCCTTTTTGCAATTATTGATTTTAGAAAACGATTTGACAGCCATTCAGATGAAATAATTTTACCTTTTGTTATGGATTTACCTTTAGAATCTATAAAAATTACTGTGCCAAAGCGTGGTGATAAAAAAGACCTTCTTGATTTGAGTATTAGGAATGCAAAATATTTTAGGAATGAAAGGCTAAAACAACAACTATTGGTAGACCCTGAAAGGCATACCCGCAGAATAATGGAAAAAATGAAAAGTGATTTACGGTTGGACAACGTACCTGCAGTAATAGAATGTTTTGATAATTCTAATTTCCAGGGTACATATCCGGTGGCGGCTATGGTTCAGTTTGTTAATGGTAAACCAAATAAAAAGGCTTATCGGCACTATGATATTAAAACCGTTGAAGGTCCCGATGATTTTGCGTCTATGGAAGAAGTAATATTCAGAAGGTATAGCAGGCTATTAAAAGAGAATAAACCTATTCCTGATTTGATAATTGTGGATGGAGGGAAAGGACAGTTAAATGCTGCTTTAAAATCATTACATAAGCTTAAGTTAACTGGTAAAGTCCCTATTCTTGGTATTGCAAAAAAGCTGGAGGCATTATATTATCCCGGTGATCCTGTTCCATTATATCTGGATAAAAAATCGGAGACATTAAAAGTAATTCAGTATTTACGTGATGAAGCACATCGCTTTGGAATCACACATCATCGCGGCAAGCGGCAAAAAGAAACATTAAAAAGTGAACTTACTACAATTAAAGGTATTGGTGATGGTACTGCTAAAAAATTATTGTCTTCCTTTAAATCTGTAATAAAAATTAAAGAAGCAGACAGGATAACTTTAGAGAAGCAAATTGGAAAATCTAAAGCTCAAATTGTTTATCAGTATTACCATCCCAAAAAAACAAATTAAATTTTAAAGAAATAAAAAAAGCTTTCTAAAATAATCAGAAAGCTTTTTTTTACAATATAATTAAATTTTATTCTAATGTAAATTTAATAGGTAGATTAAAGGAAACCCTTACCGGTTTACCACGCTGCCTTCCGGGAATCCATCTAGGCATACCCTCAACAACTCTAACGGCTTCCTCATCACATCCGCCTCCAATACCACGTAGAACTTTAACATGATCAATTTTACCATTTGGTTCAACAACAAAGTTGATAAATACCCGACCTTGAATTCCACTTTCTTTTGCTAAAGCCGGATATTTAATGTGAGTAGCTAAATATTTCATCAGAGCCTTTTCTCCACCCGGAAAATGGGGCATTTGTTCTACAACAACAAATACAGGTTGTTGCTGTACATCTTCTTCTTGTACAGGAGGTGTATATTCTTCTACTTTCGTATTCATATTGGCTCCTACGTCGATGTCGACATTATCATCAATCTTTACATCGTTACTAACAATTTTAATTTGAGTAACGGTTTTTGGCGGAGGTGGCGGGGGTGGTTTTACCTTTTGCTCAGTAATGGGAACCATTTCCTCAGGTGTATTTTCAACTTGTTGTTGCATTAACGTTACTTTTTGCTTTTCATAACTTTTAATGTTAATAGCAAAGTAAGCCAACAACAATGAAAAAACCAATCCGATTAAAAAGAATGTAGTCTTCTTCCTTTCCAAATCCGCTTTTGGTGTTTTTATTGAATTCATTTTATTAAGGTTTAATTCAAATATTTGATGCAGCTAAAATAAACAAATTATTTTTCCCTGTTTTCTATTGGCCTTATTTTTTTTCGATATATTAAATAAAACACAATCCATCCTAAAAAAGCTCCGATAGCATCTGCATAAAAATCAAAACGATTACCACTTCTGCCTATAAAAACATAATGTTGTAGTATTTCAGTAACCATTCCGTATAATGATGTTACAACCACAGAAACTATGCCAAAAATATAACGCTTTTTACTGTTGAAATATTGTTCTTTAAATCCAAAAAGGATTAAAAATACCAATACACCAAAAATAAACAGGTGAATCAGCTTATCAGGGCCTACCCAATCCCAGAAACTATTTACCCTTGGAAAATAATTTCCCGGTAATCCTGTTAAAATAAGAATGAAAACAGACCAAAGAAAAGCCGGTATTATTTTGCGCATTTTTTATGCCTCGGTAAGTTCTTTATAGGCTTGAGCATCTAATAATTCATCCAGCTCAGAAGGATTAGTAATTTTTATTTTAACAATCCAGCCTTCTCCGTAAGGATCTTTATTTATCAATTCAGGTTCATCAGCAAGTTTTTCGTTTAACTCTAAAATCGTCCCTCCTACCGGTAATAATAAATCGGAAACTGTTTTAACTGCCTCCACGGTTCCAAAGACTTCTTCTTTATCCATCGTTTCATCAATGGTTTCAACCTCAACAAAAACAATGTCGCCCAACTCTTTCTGTGCAAAATCAGTAATTCCGATATAAGCCTCATCGCCTTCTGCTTTCACCCATTCATGATCTTTTGAATACTTTAAGTTTTCAGGAATATTCATTTTTATTTTACTTTAAAATTAGGTTCCAAATTTAGTGGTTTTTTTGGTATATCATGATAAATTTTTAAAAATTCATAGTATGAATTTTTATAACTACAATGAATTTGAACCTTAAAATATCATCATGGAGAATTCATCTATTAATGATACTTTTGCAAACAAATTTGTATAATATGGTTTCTATAGAAAATGTAACGGTAGAATTTAATGGAACACCTTTGTTTGAAGAAATTTCTTTCCAAATAAATGATAAGGAGAGAATAGGTCTTGCCGGGAAAAATGGCGCAGGCAAAACCACGTTATTAAAAATTTTAAATAAAGAAATTATACCAACATCAGGTACTGTAGTAGTGCCTCAGGATGTCTCGTTAGGATATCTTCCACAGGAAAAAATGATAAAATCAGAATTGAATGTTCTGGAAGAAACACTGTCCGCATTTTCGAATATAAACCAATTAAAGCAAGAATATGAAACAATTTATCAACAATTATCTATAAGAACCGATTATGATAACCCATCTTATTTGTTGCTGATTGAGAAAATGAACGACATACAGCATACTTTACTTGTTAATGAAGAGGACAAACTGGAAGGAAATGCCATAAAGGTTTTAAACGGACTTGGCTTTAAAAGTGATGAATTAGATAAAAAAGTAAGTGACTTTAGTCTTGGATGGCAAATGAGAATTGAATTGGCAAAACTACTGTTATTAAAACCTGGATTGTTATTATTAGACGAACCTACAAACCACCTGGATATTGAAGCAATTCAGTGGCTTGAAAACTTCCTTAAAAATTATACAGGGTCTATTTTATTGGTTTCCCATGATAGGGCATTTTTAGACAATCTTACTTTGAGAACTCTTGAAATAAATAATCATAAGATATTTGATTATAAAGTTCCTTATTCTAAATATTTAGTATTGAGTAAAGAGCGTATTTCTCAACAAAAAGCTGCATTTGAAAATCAACAGAAGAAGGTTAAAGAAACAGAAGCTTTTATTGAAAGGTTTAGATATAAGGCATCAAAAGCCAAACAAGTTCAATCTCGTGTAAAGATGTTGGAAAAAATGGATATGGTTTCTGTAGATGAGTTGGACAATTCAAAAATTCATTTTAGATTTCCTCCTGCACCACGTAGCGGAAAAGTTGTTGTAGAAGGAAATGTTAGCAAGCAATACGGAGAATTAAAGGTGTTAAATGATGTAAATTTTCATATTCTAAAAGGAGAGAAAATAGGTTTTATTGGCAGAAATGGAGAGGGTAAAACAACTCTTTTAAAAATTATTTCCGGACATCTGGATTATTCCGGTGAATTAAAATTCGGGCATAATGTAATTTCCGGATATTATGCCCAGGACCAGTGGGAGATGCTAGATAAAAATAAAACTGTTTTTGAAACAATGGATGATATTGCTGTTGGCGATATTAGAAAACAATTGAATTCAATTTTAGGAGCCTTTTTATTTAGAGGCGATGATGTAGATAAAAAAATATCTGTTTTATCCGGTGGTGAAAAAGCACGTTTATCATTAGCACGTTTATTATTAAAACCTACTAACCTTTTAATTCTTGATGAGCCAACCAACCATCTTGATTTGATTTCGAAGGATATTTTAAAATCTGCTTTGCTTAATTATGACGGAACATTAATTGTGGTTTCTCATGACAGGGATTTTCTCCACGGGTTAACAGACAGGTTTTATGAATTTAAAGATCATAAAATTAATGAATTCAGAGGCAGCTTAGAACAGTTTCTGGAAAAAAGAAATTTGGAACAACTTGATGAGCTAGAGAAAAAGAAAAAACCTGTACCTGTGGCAACAAAACAGACAAATAAAAATATATGGGCTGAAAAAAAAGAAAAAGAGAAATATATTCGAAAGATAAAAAGGGAAATGGAAAAAATAGAAAAACAATTAGATTCTTCTGAAAAACTTTTGAATGAAATCAATGAAAAGTTATCAGATCCGGAAAATTTCTCTGATGAAATAAAAAATGGTAATTTGTTTAAAAAACATGAAGAAGTCCAAAAGGAAATAGAAACCTTATATGAAGAGTGGAGCCGTTTGGATGAAAAACTTTAAAAAAAAACTATTTACTCCTGTATATTAAACGGTTAGCAAGGTCTTCAAGACCTGCCTTCCTCTCTTTATTTACATTTACCAAATCAAGTTTTTGAAGACTTTTATTGACATAATCTGAAATAATTTGTTCTGTATATGATTCTATATCAAGCGAATCAAAAATAGCCTTTGTATCTTTTACTTTTTCTTCAGGGTTAGGATTATTTTTTCTGTAAACAAACATTAACTTCTCTTTAGTTGTTTTATCAGCACGTTCAAGAGCAGATATATATAGAAAAGTTTTTTTACTTTCAAGGATATCAAGACCAGTTTGTTTTCCAAATTTTTGTTGTTCACCATAAACATCCAGCAGGTCATCCTTTAGTTGAAATGCCATACCGATATTGTTACCAAACTCCGTCAATAAATCTATATCTTTTTCATTTGCATCACCTAATATAGCACCAATTCTCATACTGGCACCAAAAAGAACAGCTGTTTTATATTTAATCATAAGCATATAATCAGTTTTATCTACTAATGATTTATTTTCAAAATTTATATCCATTTGCTGTCCTTCACAAGCTTCAAGAGCAGTATCATTAAAGGTTTTTAATATAACAGGTAATTTTTTTAACTCACACTGCATGGCAAAACGGTAAGCAAGAGCATACATTGTATCACCTGCGAGGATAGCCAGGTTTTTATTCCATTTGGTGTGAACAGTTTTTTGACCATGCCGTAAAGGAGCATCATCCATAATATCATCGTGGATAAGGGTAAAATTATGCAATAGCTCCACGGCCAGAGCTTGTGGCATAGCCTTATTTATATCATCACAAAACAAATTACATGACATTAGGGTAAATATTGGCCTTAACCTCTTACCAGATTGATTAATAGTATATATTATTGGTTCATAAAGTTCTTTTGGTGATTTGCTAAACTTTTGTTGCAGCAATTCATCCATAAATATTTTATACAGAGTTTCAAAAGAATAGGTTATATTATTCATGATATTTTATTCTTCAATTAAGTTTAATAAATATTCTCCGTAACCACTTTTTAACAATGGTTTAGCAATTTTCCTTAATTGTTCCTTATCTATAAAACCTTTATGGTATGCTATTTCTTCAATACAGCCTATTTTTAAATTCTGACGTTCCTGAATAACTTCTACAAATTGGGATGCCTGTGTTAAAGAAGAGAAAGTTCCGGTATCGAGCCAGGCTGTTCCCCTGTTTAACAAACCTACTTTTAACTTTCCTTTATTCAAATAATATTTGTTAATATCAGTTATTTCATATTCTCCGCGAGCACTTGGCTTTAAATTTTCAGCAATTTCAACTACTGAATTATCATAAAAGTATAATCCTGGCACTGCAAAATGAGATTTTGGTTTAGCTGGTTTCTCTTCAATAGATAATGCATTCATATCTTTATCAAACTCCACAACTCCATATCTTTCAGGGTCTTTAACATGGTATGCAAATACAACTCCACCATCGGGATTAGTATTTTCCATTAATAAATTTTGAAGGCCATTACTATAAAATATATTATCTCCCAATACAAGCGCAACTTTATCATTACCAATAAATTCTTTTCCAATTACAAAAGCCTGCGCCAACCCGTTGGGAACTTCCTGAACTTCATATTGGAAATTACAACCAATTTGTGAGCCGTCTCCCAATAATAATTTAAAATTAGGGGTATCATGAGGTGTTGAAATAATTAAAATATCTTTTATTCCTGCCATTAACAATATTGATAAAGGATAATAAATCATTGGTTTGTCATATACAGGCATAAGCTGCTTACTAACAGCTAAGGTAAGAGGATGCAGACGCGTTCCGGAGCCTCCGGCTAAAATAATTCCTTTCATAATTTTACTCTTTGTGGTTTTTGTTTAATTCTTCTTTAATAATTTTTGTTATTTCGGGATTATCATCCTGCGCCAGTTTTGCTGCACGTGATTTTTTAAAAGCAGGAGTCAGCAGCCATTTTCCTAATGTAATAAGTAAGGAAGGCAATACCACAAGATTTGTAAACAAGGCTACCAACAATGTAAACGAAACCAGGTATCCTAATGCCTGTGTTCCTCCAAAAGAAGAAAGTATAAAGATTAAAAATCCAAAAAACAATACAATTCCGGAGAAAATCATGCTGTGACCGGTTTCCATTAAAGCATCTAAAACAGATTCTTTAATTCTCCAATTATTAGATTTAAGATGTAATCTGTATCTGGAAAGGAAATGGATTGTATTATCGACACTAATTCCTAATGCAATACTGAATATAATAATTGTAGAAGGTTTTATAGGGATACCAAAATATCCCATCATCCCGGCTGTCATAATTAAAGGAATTACGTTGGGGATAAACGATACTATAATTATTTTTACAGAAGAAAATGTTAATGACATCAGCAAAGTGATAATTGTAATAGCCAGTATTAAGCTGCTAAATAAATTTCTTACAAGATAATTGGTACTTTTCAGGAAAACCACACTGGTTCCGGTGAGGTGTACTTTATATCTGTTTGGAGGAAATATTTTATTTATCCGTGGCCTTATTGTTGTAAGAATACTATCAATGGTATTAGTTCCAATATTTTCCATTTGCACTGAAACTCTTGCAATTTGATAATTTGAATCTACAAACGAATGTAACAGGTTTCCTTTTTTCCCTTTTTCTTTTAAGTCAGGAATATAGGACATAATAAAGTTTTTTTCCTGATTATTGGGAAGAGAATACATTTTTGGATTCCCTCTATAAAAAGCTTGTTTTGCAGCTTTTACAATTTCAACAATTGATACGGGTTTTGAAAATTGTGGATACAGTGCCAAAGTATCCTGCAATTGATTTATTTTTCGTAAAGTAGAAAGTTGAAAGACGCCTCCTTTTCTTTCGGTATTTACCGTTATCTCAAGGGGCATAACACCTTTAAAATTTTTCTCAAAAAATCTCAAATCTTTTCTTACAGTACTATTTTTCGAAATATCATCGACAATAGACCCTGTTGTTTTTAATAATGTACCACCGTAAATACCGGCAAGCACCATTAAAATGGTAAAAATATAAACCCAACCTCTATAATTAAAAATTGCAACTTTTGCTTTTCCTAACACTTTTGAGGTCATTCCTCTATCAGAGTCTAGGTGACGCATGTGCTTTGGTTTAGGAACAGGAAAGTAAGAAAAAAGTATGGGAAGCAACAGCATCGACAGTACATAAATTGCAAAAATATTTATCATTGCAACAATGCCAAAATGTACCAGCAATGTGTTGGAGGTAATAATAAACGATCCGAAGCCCACTGCTGTTGTTGCATTGGTAAGAAAATTAGCTTTTCCAATTCTTGTAATCATTCTGGATAATGCCTTAGTCTTATTTCCGTGTAAACGGATTTCTTCCAGATATTTATTTAATAAAAATATGGAATTTTCCACCCCAATTACAATTAATAATGGTGGCAACACACCTGTAAGTATAGTTATTTTATATCCCAGCAAAGTTATACTCCCCAATGTCCAAACTACAGCTACAGAAACAACTACACCGGCAAAAAATACAGCTCGTAGTGACCGGAAAAGAATAAATAGCAATATAAAGGTAACAAATGCTGACAAGAAAATAAAAAGAAAGGATTCTTTTTGAATTAAAGCCCCCTGAATGGTTCGTATATAAGGAAGTCCGGAAAACCTTACTTTTAAATTAAATTCTTTCCCATATTGATTGGCGGTTTCTGTTATTTTATTCATTAAAGGAATACGTGCTTTGGTGTCAAGGATAGACTTGTCCACCGTTACCATCATAAGCTGAACATGATTTTTTTTATTAAATAACCGGTTAGCATATAACGGCATATTATATAAAGCATGCTTTATGGAGTCAACTTTCTGCTGTGTATCAGGCTTGTCAGGAACTAAATTTACAAAATCAAACTTATGCGTTTTATCGTTTCTTACCAAAGTAAAAAGACGTGCAGCAGAAACAACCTGCTTTACACCTTTTATTTTCATAAGTTCATGAGTGATATTATACCACTCATCAAAGTGCTTTAATGTAAAAAATTCGGGATCTTGAACTGCAATAAAAGTAACACTGCCGTCACCGGTTTGTCCGAATTCTTTTTTAAATTTTGCATATTCAATACTTGTAGGGTCAGAAGACGGGAGCATTTTAGCCAGCTCATAAGAGAGTTTAGCTCGTGATCCTTCATATCCCATAAAAACAGTAAGAAGCCCAATTACAATTAATATTGACAGTCGATTACGAAGGATAAATCTTACAAGAAATTGCCACATATATTATCAGTTTCTCAGTAATAAACTTTTCTTAATTATTTAATATAAAAAAACAATATTTCAGACACATTTAATCTTGACTTTTTATATTAGAACTGGCAAAGGTACTATTTGTTTTTTGTTGGACAAAATATTGTTTTCAAGAATTTTGTCGATATTTTTCAGACCTTTGGTTTTAATTTTTTATTTAAATAAATAATAATATTATAAGAAATGGCTAAAAAAGTTTTATTCATTGACAGCACGCATCCTTCATTACCAGAAGGGCTTAGGAAACTTGGTTTTTTGTGCGATTTTTTTCCTGATGCAACACGTACTGACTTTTTAAAGATGATTAATAATTATGAAGGAGTAATTATAAGAAGTAAAATCAAACTAGATAAAGAAATCCTGTCGCATGCTAAAAATTTGAAATTTATAGGCAGAGTTGGAGCAGGAATGGAAAACATAGATGTTTCTTACGCCAAAGAAAACGGTATTGCATGTATAAACGCTCCTGAAGGTAACCGTGGGGCTGTTGGCGAACAGGCGTTAGGAATGTTACTGATGCTTTTTAATAATTTGTTGCGTGCTGATGCTGAAGTAAGGAAAGGTATTTGGAGGAGAGAAGAAAATAGAGGGATTGAGATTGAAGGAAAAACAATAGGAATTATAGGTTATGGTAATACCGGAGGATCTTTTGCACGAAAACTTTCAGGGTTTAAATCCACTGTGCGTGCCTATGATAAATATAAGCAAAACTATTCAGATAAATATGCTCAAGAGGCTGTTATGGAAGATATTTATTTAACCAGCGATGTTGTAAGCCTTCATCTGCCTTTAACAAAGGAAACTCAATATTTAGTAGATAAGGAATTTATTAACAGGTTTAAAAAACCATTTTATTTAATTAACACTTCCAGAGGTAAAATTGTTAAGACCGATGATTTAGTTGATGCTTTAAAGACAGGAAAAGTTTTAGGTGCCTGCCTTGATGTATTGGAATATGAAGGCCTGTCTTTTGAAAATCTCAATTCAAAAAATTTGCCATATTCTTTTCGTGAATTAATAAAAATGGAAAATGTGGTATTATCACCTCATATTGCCGGATGGACGCATGAATCTAATATTAAGTTAGCCGAAACAATTGTCAGGAAAGTGAAAAATTTGTATAACCTATGATTATATTCCAAGTTTTTCTTTCAGAGATTTAACTCTACTGCGACTGGCGTTAATTGAAGTACCATCTTTTAATATGACCATGTAACTTTCTTTGCCATATTTTTCTAATTTCTGAATTTGTTTTGTATTAATAATAAAAGATCTGTGTACTCTGATAAAATGTTTTCCGTTTAACTGGTTTTCAATATTACGCATGGTTTCCTTCTTTAGGAACTTTCCTTTTGCGGTATGAAATTCTATGTAATCATCCTGAGCTTCAATAAACAATATTTCTTCAAGATGTACCATATCGATGTGATTACCTGTTTTTACAAAAATTCTATCGTTAACGATGGGTTCTTCTTTTAATTGATCCTTTAAACGGTTTACAGGATTTGCCTCATGCGATTTTTTTGCTTTTCTTTCAATTACCTTCTTAATTGCACTGTCAAATCGGTCTTTGGAAAATGGTTTCATTAAATAATCTATAGCATTTACTTCAAATGCTTTTAGTGCGTATTGATCGTAGGCAGTAGTAAAAATAATTTCAGGTATTTCATCTAATAATTCAAGCATCTCAAACCCTGTTAACTTAGGCATTTGTATGTCTAAAAGAATTAAGTCGGGATGAAGAGATGAAATACCTTTAATTCCCGAAAATCCATCTTCAAATTCGCCTATAAGTTCAATATTATTATGCGGTTTAAGGTAGGCTTTTAACAGCTCTCTTGCAGGCTGTTCATCTTCAATGATAATAACCTTTAAATTAGTTTCCATTTGTATTGTTTTTAGGTAATTTTAAAAGGGCAATAAACTCATTACTTGTTTTGCTTACTTCTAATAAATCAGTCCGGTTGTAGATTAACTGCATACGTTTCTTTATATTTTTTAATCCTACACCGTTCCCCTTAGGCTTCTGACCTTCGGAGTCATAATTATTCTTAATTTCTATAAATATCGTTTCCGGTATATTCCTGCAAGTAATTTCAATAAATGTTTTTTCTTTTGATTGATATACGCCATGCTTAATAGCATTTTCAATTAAGGGCTGCAATATCATATTAGGAATAGGAAATTTCAAACATGATTCAGGAATATTTATTTTAAATTGTAATCGTTGTCCAAATCGGACTTTTTCAATATCAAGATAACGTTTCATATTTTCAAATTCTGCTTCCAGACTATTTTTACTGGTATTATCGTGAGCTAATGAGAATCGCAAAAAATCAGATAATTTTATAACCATTTCCTGGGCTTTATCAGGATGTGTTATTGTTAAGGAGCTAATAGAGTTCAAACTATTAAATAAAAAATGTGGGTTAATTTGAGATTTGAGTTCACTTAACTGCGATTCTATTACTAATTGCTGAAGTTCAGCTTCGTGGATTAACTTTTCCTGAAGGTCGTCGTAATACAACATTAAATAATAAAACATCACAAAAAGCAAATAATAAAACAGACCTATTACAGCGCGCCAGGGTAACGAATGTTTTAAGAATGATAAATAGTTTGTATCGTTTGGAAACAAATATGATAACCCAAAGTATCCCAGGGCCAACCACGCAGCGATTACAACAAGAGCAACAAAAAGATGATTTAAAACCAGATCAGGTAATGAGCTGTTTTCTTTAAGGTTAAACCGTATTACATACCATAAGCTATATCCAAAAACCATAAAAATTAAGCCAAATACTAATGCATCTGAAAGACCTATTACCCAAGGTTGATTATAAAAGAGCGTTACGATAACTGCATGTAAAGTAATAATAACAAACCATACAACTAAATAAATGGATAAGTAATTTTTATTTTGTGTAATAGGATTCAGCATTTTTTTGAAATAAATGGATTACGAAAAAATTAATAACTCTTCACTTCAATTCCGCCAAACATAACCAGGCCTTTTATAACTAATGTTTTTTCCGTAACAACTCCTGTGTTAATCCGTCTTTTATCTGAAAACCCACCAAAAAGAGAAACCCCGTCCCATTCTACTTTCCAGTTTTCAGGTAGTATAAGTTTTGTACCTCCAAACATGGTAAAAACATCAATAACAATAAAATCTTCTTCCATGGACACTTGCCTGAGGTCAATTTCAGAACCGCCAAAAACTGCAGTAATACTTCCTCCTTTAAAGTTGTCAGATTGAATAATTTTTATTCCTCCGCCAAAAACAGATATATCATTTAAATATCCTTTATTATCACTATAGCCTTCCTTATTATTTTGTCTTTTTTCATGATGCCTGTTCCTTTGACGTGTAATCAATAAAATTCCCAGTCCTATCAAAACTAAAGGCCAGAAAACCTCATGCAGGCTAATATTTTCACCGAAAATATTTGGAATCCAAAAAATAAAACCTAACCCCATCAATATGTATCCTGAATAACTTTGCGGGCGCGCTGCAAGGAGATAAATACCAATATAAATTAAAATGGTCTTCCAGCTGAACAGATAAAAAGAAAGGTCAACATTAAAAAAGTCAAGATTACCCAATAATACAATTCCGCCAATTACTATTAAAATAGCACCAAAGATAAGTCTTCCTTTTTGTGATGTATGAGCCGGTCTATTTGTGTCGTTTTCCATATTTTTATTTTTAAATCTATGCAAAGATAATTGTGTTGTTAACATTCAGGAAATTAAATTCGGTAAATTAGGGTTGTCAGTCGGTAAACGACGAAAGAATTATTAATTTCGTGGTACTAAATTAAAACTATAAACAGATGCAAAAGATAGGACTTATTGGTGGAGTTACCTGGACTTCAACAATGGATTATTACAAACTAATCAATCAAAAAAGCAATAAAAAACTTGGTAAACATAATACTGCTGAGGTGATAATTTATTCTCTAAATTTTGAACCTGTTCTTGAGAAAATGACTGATGGTAAATGGGATATAATACAGCAAGAATTTATAAATAAAGCATTGACATTAAAGGAGTCAGGAGCTGTTTTTTTGCAATAGCATCTAATAACATGAGTTAGCTTTTGATATTTTAAAATCAGAAAGCAGAGAAAAAATTAAGAATATTATTACTAATTTACATGAACATAGACAAGTGCAGGGGGTAATATTAGGATGTACGGAAATACCTTTACTGATAAAACAAAAGGATGTTAATATCCCTGTTTTTGATACTACTTCTATCCATGTAGATGCAATAATTAGAAGAGCTGAAAAATAACTATGTATTATCTTGAGTAAAAATTAATCATTTGCTGAATAGATTTCCTGCATACAGGACAGAATTTATTTCCTTTAAAGGTCTTCATTAAACAATCTTCCATAGGCCTGTACATTCCTTTAGGCTCATATCCGCCACCTTCAAAGGCTCCTACTTTATTTTTATATTTTGGTATGTCAGGTGTAGGAATTGGAGTTGCAGGTTTTACCATATTTTCCCATTTTTTATTAAAATGTTTCAGAGTGGTAATATTTGGCTCCCATGGTTCAATATTTAAATTATAAAAAGTTCCGTAAGCTGTAGAATTATCATAATATTCATCTGCCAGGCCGGCAAAACCATGCCCGAATTCATGAATTATAATTTTTGCGGCATCCCGGTTGCTGTTAACAGCAACGTTATAGTAATTATAAATAGCACCTCCACCATATTTTTTACTATTTACCAGTATATAAATCTGATCATAAGGAGCATTTGCAGCTAGGTATCTTACACTTTTATCATCAAGAGTCATTAGATATCTTTCGCTGTTAAAAGTATAATAACTTGTATTTAAAATGGTGTTTTTCCAAATATGCTGTGCAGGAATATCTGTACCGGAATCGACAGAAGGGGCCAATATTGCACGAAAATTAAATTTATTTTTATTGTTTGAATAAGGTGCAAACTTGAAAAAGTCATGAACAAACCGGTTGCAATCATTGATAAACAATCCCATTTGCCCGGCAGTATATCCTTCAGGTAAAATAACTACATCCACACGTTTTGAAGGTGTCCCGGTAACCTTTATATCAAATGATGGGTATGCCAAACGATGATCTTGTTTGATAAAACAATTTGCTGTATCAACAATGTAAGTGAACTTTTTTTTCATTTTACCTCTTCTGTTACGGCTATATAACTCTATCCGCACTTTTTCTTTAGGATAAGGAATAACAACAGTTTCAGAAAAAGTACGGTTTATTTTTTTAGCTTCTTTAGTAGATTGCCATTCTTTGAAAAGTGTAGAATAGCCTCTGGAATACAAAAGAGAATCATTATCCACATTAAATACTTTCACATAATAGTTACCATAATTAAAAGTATCTACCAGGTTAGTTTTAGAACCTCCCCAATACGGCTCTTCAATTAATTCGTCAAAACTGTATGATTCATTATTATAGTTTCCACTATGGTAATAATCCATACGTAACGATTTATTTTTAAAAAACCTTGAAAACTGTGCATGGGTTGGTATTGATACAAGAATTAGAAATATAAAAAGAATATTTTTTATCATTTTAATACAATCGATAAGGAATACTATATGCAAATTTATTAAAAAAAGCAGATACTGACTTTGAATTTTAAGAATAAAAAAATCCCGGAAATATAAAAGCTTTCCGGGATAAAAAACTACACTTTATCGCAAATGAATAGTTTATTTTTTAGTCTTTTTTCATGTGTTAATAATTTTATATTTCATTGGTCACATGGAACTTACCATTATTGAATAATCATTAAATTAAACAGAAAAATAATTATTCAATTATGGCCGTTTCTTGGTAATTAAAAGAATTATAAGAATAACAGCTATCCCTAAATATATCCATAAGGAAAGAAAAAAGAATCCTTTTGCTGAACCGGGAGCTTCAATTTTAGCTCTGTTTACACCATTTAAATAAAGAATATATGATTCAATATTTGCAATTTCAGGCTGCGTTAAACTATAAGAATCACCAAAAGCCAGCATATGAAGAGCCGGATGTGGCCCGGGAGGTATAGCTCCATGCTGAATAAACCTGTCAATATTATTGACAAATTTCTGTGGATTTTTATTGTATAACACTTTGCTTATAGGATTTAACACCGGTACTTTTCCAAATAAAGATCCCGGATTAACAACTCCTTTTTTACCTTCTACACCATGGCATCCAACACAGTCATTATGAAACAATTTCTTTCCAAGTGAAACATTACCTACTATGGTAGCAGCTTCGCCGGTTGGCCCCAGTTTTTGAAGTGTCTCTTTGGTACTTTCTTCTTCAGTTAAACCAGGTTTCGTTTGATTTACTGAACCATTATTTCCTGAACTTGCCCGTGGAACATATTTTGTTGAAGATTTTGCAACAGATTTCGGGTGCGGACTTAATAAATAGTCAACCAAATCATTAAGCTGTACTTTAGTAAGTGATCCAAAATCGGGCATAATAGAACTGGGGAAATGTTTTTTAGAATCTGTAATCTGCACTAACAGCCATTGCCGACTTCTGCCTTTGGTATTCTCATTTGTCAGATCTGGTCCAACTTTGCCACCTATTCCGCTCATTGTATGACAAGCAGTACATCCCATGGTTTCAAAAACTTTTTTCCCAGCCAGTGCTGCGGCGGATAACTTAACAGGTTTTGCTGAAGGTGTTTTCTTTGACACAGAAGTGGTTTTAGCCGTTGTTGCAGGTTTTTTATTTTCTTTGCTTCCGGGAGGCTTGCTTTTCCATCCTATTATTGTAAATGTTACAACATAAGCTATAAAAAGAAAGCCAAAAAACATCGTAGCCTTTCTTTTTGCCGGACTACGGGAAGGGTTTCTGTCTAAAAAAGGAACTGAAAATAATAATAATAGTATCACCGTAGGAATACCAACTGTTGCAAATATTTCCCACATCCCTCTGGTTAGTTTTAGTTGTTGATACAGAAATAAGAAATTCCATTCAGGTTTGGGTTGGAAGGCCGCATCTGCAGGATCAGCAGGGCCGGTAAAAGGTGCCGGTGAATAGGCAGAAAGGAAAATAATTACCAATAAAATAAAGCCACTAACTATTAAATCTATTGCTATCTGATCAGGCCAAAAGTCACCAAAAACTTTTCTTTTGGATTCTTTCCATGGGCCGGCGCTTCCAAATTTTCTAAAAGCCATTAAATGAAAAGCAATAAAAATAAATGCAAGTCCGGGAATAATAGCCACATGAAAAACATAAAATCGCGATAATGTTAATTGACCCATTGAATAACCTCCTCTAAGAAAGTATTCCAACCACTTTCCAATCAAAGGAACTGTACCCGCCATACTTGTTCCTACCTCTGCAGCCCAGTATCCTCTTTCATCCCAAGGTAATGCTGCTCCTGTAAAAATTAACAAGGCTACAATTATCAGCAAAAACAAACCTATAATCCATGTTAACTCACGTGGTTTCTTATAAGCTCCCCATATAAAAATGCGAATCATATGTAAGGCTACCAAAATTGCCATAATATTGGCTCCCCAATAATGAATTCCTTGTATGAGCCATCCATAAGGAACATGTAATCGCAGCCATGCCAGACTATCATAAGCATGGTCTACTGTTGGAACATAATAAAATAATTGCCATACCCCTGTTAAAACCTGTAATACAAAAACAAATAGTGTTGCACTTCCAAGCGTATAAAAGAAACTGGCTCCTCCCGGAATCTTTTCGTCAAAAGCGGCCTTCATCGCTCCGTCTAAAGAAAGCCTTTCGTTAAACCATTGCGTAAATTTAGATGCCATAATATTGTATTTTAATATCCAATTAGAATTTTTTGTGGAACACCTACTTCAAATCGTTCATAAAGAACATATAATTCTCTTTCTTTAATTTTAATAGGTAAAGTATCCAGACCCCTTGGAGCAGGTCCGGAAACCACTTTTCCTTCTATCGTATATACGCTATTATGACATGGGCAAATAAAAAGTTCTTCATCTTGATTCCAGTTATACCTGCATCCCATGTGCGGGCATATTGGAGAAAATACTTTTAAAGAATTATCAGGTTGCTTAACCACCCATACATCTTCATGCTTTTTAAATTTAAGATATGCATCGGTATCTGTTTTGGTAAACCAATATTTAGATGGCTTTTTTACCGGCTTAAAAGAATTGGGGATAGCATCCACTGCAACTAATTTATTATATGGCGGTATGGAATGGCCGCTTTTAGATTTGGAAACTATCATGTCTACCATAGGGTAACCCAACAAAAAACTCATCGCTCCTCCAATTCCCCATGTAGTAATTTTAAAAAAACGCCTCCTGCTTACATTATTGTTGTTTTCATTTTCTTCCATCTTTTATCCTTTTGTAAGTAAATATTTTTTATAAGAAATTTATTGAATTATATTACAAATGTAAAGATTAGAGTTTATTTTTAATGTGACTTAAGTCACATATAAACAATCAATTCCGGAAATAAATAATTCTTTTTATTAGATATGCTGTTTTAAACATATAATATTTAAACAGATAGAAATATCTAAAAAATAAAATATTATTTTAAAAAAGAGTTTTTCAGCAGAAGAAGTTGTATTTTTAATTTTAGATTACATTTCAGGAATATCCAAACCTGTTCGACAATAGTTTTATTTCTCTTAACTCATCATATAATTTGGTTGCCTGTTCGTAATACAGACTTTGCTGACCATCGGAAAAAGCTTTTTCTGGAGTTTCATGGATTTCCATTATCACTCCATCGGCACCACTAATAACTCCTGCCAATGCCATTTGCGGTACATGCTTCCGGATGCCAACACCATGAGAGGGATCTACAATAACAGGTAGATGGGTTTTTTCTTTTAAAACAGGTATCGCACTTAAATCCAAAGTATTACGAGTAGCTTTTTCAAAAGTTCGGATTCCTCTTTCACATAGTAAGATTTTTTCATTTCCACTGGAAAACACATATTCGGCAGAATATAATAACTCATCTATTGTGCCTGAAATTCCACGTTTAATCATCACGGGTTTATCTACCTGACCTAAAACATCCAATAAGTTAAAATTTTGAGAGTTCCGTGCTCCCACTTGAAAAATATCTACAAAATCGAGCATTTTCTCTACTTGTGAAACCTGCATTACTTCTGTAATTACTTTGATACCGTTTTGTGAACAATGCTTGTAAAATAATTTTAACCCTTCAATACCAAGTCCGCGAAAAGAATATGGAGAACTTCTGGGTTTATATACTCCACCACGCATTATGCGGACATTGTTTTTCAATAAATGCTCTACAATACTTTCTATTTGGCTTTCACTTTCAATGGCGCAAGGTCCCGACATAATTGCCAGCTCATCGGTGCCTATACGTATATTACCGCCCAAATCAATTACGGTATTGTGAAGCTTCCACTTTTTAGATACCATTTTATAACTATCAGACACCCTGTGAATGTCATCAATGCCAGGCAGATTACCAATTTGACGTAGGTCAAATTCTGTTTTAGGTATTCCTACAATATATTCCTTAAAATTAGTTTGTAAAGGCCTTGCCGGGATGGAAATTTTTTCCAGTTGATTAAGGATTTTTTCTTTTTGTTTAAGAGTAATATTTTTTTTAAGCTGAATAATCATGATTTAATTTTTTTAATGAATTGATGAATAGTTTTGTCGAGATTTGAGGTGTTTTCTATTGCTTTTATAAAAGCACTTCCGATAATTGCCCCGGAAGCATACCTGCAAGCCAAATCGAAACTTGTTTTATCTGATATTCCAAAACCAACCAAAAATGGATTTCTTAACTGCATTTGCGCAATACGCTCAAAATAAGATTCTTGCTTTTTTTTCAAGGATGCCGTATTCCCTGTTGTTGATGATGATGATACAACATATAAAAAACCACGCGTAGCTTCATCAATTTGATGAATTCTGTCATCAGAGGTTTGCGGAGTAATTAAAAAGATCATGTCCAGCTCCAATTCTTCTGTTTTGCGCCGGTATTTCTCATTATAAATATCAACAGGTAAATCAGGAATTATTAGTCCGTCCACGCCTGAAGCTGCTGCTTTTTCCAGAAACCTTTCTACACCGTACTGCATTAACTGGTTAAAATATCCCATTACAATAATAGGTAATGCTTCTATGTTTTTTCTTATTTCTTGTATTTGATAAAAAATTGTATCCAAATGTATTCCATTTGCCAAAGCTCTATTGCTGCTATGTTGAATTACAGGGCCGTCTGCCAGAGGATCAGAATAAGGCATTCCAATTTCTATCATGTCAACACCGGCTTTTTCAAGACTTTTTACTATAAATACGGTATCATCTTTTTCAGGGTACCCTGCAGTAATATAAATATTTAAAATATTCTTCTTTTCTTTTATCAAACTGTCGATACGATTCATTGCAATATTTTTTAAAAGTTGTTTTTTAAAGCATTTAAATTACTGCTGTAGGTTTGCATGTCTTTATCACCTCTTCCCGAAAGGTTGATAATGACTGTTTCTTCCTTTTTTAATTTAATTTTTGGTAAAACTGCCAGTGCATGTGCAGATTCCAATGCAGGAATAATTCCTTCCATACGAGTAAGTTCAAAAGCTGCTTGTAAAGCCTCTTTATCTGTAGCTCCTAAAAATTTACCGCGATGGCTTTTAAATAAAAAAGCATGTAAAGGACCAATACCCGGATAGTCTAATCCTGCAGAAAGGGAGTATGGTTCAATGATCTGGCCGTCATTATTTTGCATTAATAAAGTTTTTGATCCGTGAATAATGCCTTCTGTTCCTGTTTGTGTGGTAGCAGCTGTTTTCCCTGATTTAATTCCCATACCTTCTGCTTCAACGGCAATTAACTCAACGGATTCATTTTCCAGATAATGATAAAATGCGCCTGCCGCGTTGCTGCCGCCTCCAACACAAGCAATAATTTTATCGGGATTTTCGCTACCTGTTTTTTCTTTCATCTGATATTTCATTTCCTCACTTATAACAGACTGAAACCGTGCTACCATGTCGGGATACGGATGTGGCCCAACCACAGAGCCAATAAGATAATATGTATCTTCCGGGTGGTTAATCCAGTCGCGAATAGCTTCGTTGGTAGCATCTTTTAATGTTTTACTTCCCGAAATTGCCGGACGCACTTCAGCACCCAGCATTTCCATTCGTGCAACATTGGGAGCTTGACGTTTCATATCCACTTCACCCATATAAACAATACATTGTAATCCCATCAAAGCACTTACTGTAGCCGTAGCTACTCCATGTTGACCGGCACCTGTTTCAGCGATAATTCTTTTTTTTCCCAGACGTTTAGCCAGGAGAATCTGACCAATGGTATTATTTATTTTATGTGCACCGGTATGATTAAGGTCTTCACGTTTTAAAAAAATATTGGTGTTATATTTTGCGGATAGTCTCTTAGCGAAATATAATGGAGTAGGCCTGCCGGCATAATCTTTAAGCAGCATTTTAAATTCTTTCTTAAAAGAAGTATCCTGAATAATATTAAGATAATGTTCTTTTAAATATTCTACATTGGAATAAAGTAATTCAGGGATAAATGCTCCGCCAAATTTTCCATAAAAACCATTTTTATCTACCTGATATTTCATTTTTAAACTGTTTAATTTGTTCTATATTTTTTATTCCGGGACTATTTTCAAAACCACTGTTGATATCTACTCCCAACAATTGAGGGTAGTCAATGGCACAAATTTCTTTTCCCATTCCCGGAGTAATACCTCCGCTTATCATAAATGGTGTTGTTCCTTTATATTTTTGCAATAGCGACCAGTCAAATCTAATTCCATTTCCACCTGCTTTCTCACCGCGGGCATCAAAAAGAAAAATATCAGACGAATCCTGATAAAGCAGGGGCAAATTAAAATCGAAGGTCTCGTCTATTCTAAATGCTTTAATAACCGGGGCCAGTTCTGTTTTTACCTTTTTGCAAAAAAAGGGTGTTTCATCACCATGCAATTGATAGTAATCGGGATGAAACAACATTTGAATTTTGTATAAAGTTTCAAAATTTTCGTCAACGGTTACAGCCACTCTCTTTGTAGTAGCAGGATAAAGTAAATCCGGAGGATTCTCACAGTTTCGAGGTGATGGCAAATGAAAAATAAACCCTACAAAGTCAGGTTTTAATTCCAGTACCTCGCTGACATTAGCCGGATTACACATTCCGCATACTTTAAGTTTTAATTTGTTATCAGGCTTTTTCATTTTGAATACAGTGTTTCCTTACTAATTTTTTTTAAATCCTGAATAAACTTACGGCAAGCATTTTCAGGGTTTATAGATTTCATAAAAGTTTCACCTATTAAAAAGCCATCGAATCCTTTTTCTTTTAATGTTAAAATATCTTCCGGCTTTGTAATGCCGCTTTCAGCAACTTTAACGGTATTTTCGGGCAGCATCTGAACCATCTTTGCGGCATTGTCAAAATCTACATTGAAATTTTTAAGATTTCTGTTATTTATTCCGGCAAGGTCTATTGTTTCACTATATTTATCAAGTTCATCAGCAGAATAAAATTCCAGAAGCACTTCCATTCCAAGGCTATGTGCTTTTTCGGTAAAACTGTAAATTTCTTTTTTCGTCAATACTGAGGCTATTAATAAAATGGCATCTGCACCAATAGATTTTGCCTCCTCGATTTGATAAGTATCGATAATAAAATCCTTACGAAGGATAGGACAGTAATTAAATTTACGGGCAGTGATAAGATCATTGCTTTTCCCGCCAAAAAATTTTTCATCAGTTAACACCGACAAAGCAGAAGCTCCTCCCTGCATATAACCGATAGAAGTTTTTTCTACTTCTGCTCTTTCGTTGATAATTCCGCGGGAAGGGGATTTCCTTTTAAACTCTGCTATAATACCGTTTTTATCCGGCCTTAATATGTATTGTTTTAATGAAATACACGGTGCTTTATAGTAAATACTTCTTTTCAGTAAATCAACAGGATATAGTTTTTTTCTTTCTTCAGTTTCTTTTCTTTTATACTGAATTATTTCATTTAGTATGCTCATTACTTTATTTATTTTCAATTACTTTTTTTAATGAATTATAAGCCCTTCCTGATTCCAGAGCCTCACGTGCTTTAGCTGTGCAATCTACCAGACTACTTTGAGGTTCGAGCACCTGAATTGCCAGGGCAGCATTGGCAATTACAACATTTTTTTGCTCCTTAGTACCTTCATTTTTTAAGACAGAAAGAAAAATACCGGCTGCTTCTTTTACCGTCTTTCCGCCAAAAATATCTTCTTTTAGAACTTTTCCCAATCCCCAATCATGGGGCGATAACAATTGTTCTCCATTATTTGAGTAAGAAACAGTATTTCCCGTTAGAGAGACTTCATCATAGCCATCCAAACTATGGACAATATTAAAATTAAAACCGGGTATATCTTGAAACAGATAATAATATAAACGTGCAACTTCCAGATTGAATACCCCTGACATTTGATTAGAAGGTAATGAAGGATTTACCAAAGGGCCAAGAATATTAAAAAAGGTTTTTATTCCCAGCTCTCTCCTAATGGGTGCTACATTTTTCATTGCAGGATGAAATAAAGGAGCATGCATCATGCAAAATCCGGCGGTTTCCAATTGTTTTTTTAAAATAGCTTCATCGTTAGTAAACTGATAACCTAAATATTCCATTACATTTGATGACCCGCACCCCGATGAAACTCCGTAATTACCATGTTTGGCAACTTTGTGACCGGAGCCGGCTACTACAAATGCAGAGAGTGTGGAAATATTAAAAGTGTCTTTTCCATCCCCTCCTGTTCCGCATACATCAATGGCGTTAAAACCGGATAAATCTACTTTTATACATAAATCCAGTAACGCATTGCGGAAACCTTTTAATTCTTTTACTGAAATTTGACGCATTAGGTAAACACTTAAGAAAGCAGCAATTTGGGAGGTATTATAATTTCCTTTTCCAATTCCCGTAAGTATATTGTATGCATCTTTTTCCGTAAGTTGCCCGTGTTCAAATAATTGATTTAATATTTCTTTCATGTGTTTATAATTTTATATTTCATTGGTCAGATGGAACTTACCATGATTGAATAATCATTCTCCCTGCCCTGTGAAATTTTTGCTATTTCACAGGGTGACTGTGATTTAATAATTATTCAATCATGGACGTTTCATATTTTAAAATTTCCTTTTTATAAATTCAAAAAATTAAAAAGCATCATTTTTCCGTTTTCTGTTAAAACAGACTCGGGATGAAACTGTAATCCGAAAATTGGTAATGTTTTATGTTTTACTGACATAACCTTACCTTCTTCATCACGGGAAGTAATATCTAATTCCTGTGGAAAGTTTGTCTCATCAACTACCCAACTATGATATCGTCCGGCCATAAATGAATCGGGGATATTATTTAATATGGGGTCTTTCACTGCTGTTTTATATATTGAAGTTGCCACTCCGTGATAAACAGTTTTCAGATTACTTAAATGTCCTCCAAAAACTTCTCCTATAGCCTGCATCCCCAAACAAACACCCAACATTTTTACAGAACTTGCATATTGCCGGATAATTTCTTTCATATACCCTGCTTCATCCGGAATACCGGGGCCGGGTGAAAATACTATCCTGTCATAACCGGCAACTTCCTCAGGGAGAATTTCATCATTTCGTAAAACAGTTATTTCAAAACCACCATGTTCTCTGATAATATGTACCAGGTTATAAGTGAATGAGTCATAGTTATCTATTACAAGCAATTTTTTCATAGAAAAAGATTTTAAATGTTTTCAGCAAGCTTCAGTGCCGAACGTAAAGCTCCCAGTTTGTTGTTAATTTCCTGTAATTCGCTTTCCGGTATGGAAGAAACAACAACTCCTGCACCTGCCTGATAATAAAGGTTGTTGTTCTTACTAAGAAAACTACGAATAGTAATAGCCTGATTTAGTGATCCGTTAAAACCAAAAATACCAATGGCCCCGCCATAAAAACTACGATCGTAATTTTCATATTTATCAATTAATTCCATAGCCTTATATTTAGGTGCTCCCGACAAAGTTCCGGCAGGAAAAGTATCGGCATAAACCTGCAAAGCTGATGTGTTTTTATTTAAAACCGCCTCTACTTCAGAAACCAAATGAATTACATGACTGTAGTATTGTATCTCTTTGTATGTTTTTACCTTTACATCATGGCCGTTACGGCTTAAATCATTTCGTGCCAGATCTACCAGCATGGTGTGTTCTGCATTTTCTTTAGGGTCAACAGAAAGTTGCTCGGCTAATGTTTTATCAGCTTCATCATTTCCTGTTCGTTTAAAAGTCCCGGCAATAGGATTTATAACAGCCTTTCCATTTGCAACTTTCAATTGGGCTTCAGGTGATGATCCGAAGAGTTTAAAATTTCCGAAATCAAAATAAAAAAGATACGGTGACGGGTTAACTGAACGCAGGGCTCTGTAAACATTGAATTCATCACCGGCAAATTGTTGTGTAAAACGTCGTGACAGGACTATTTGAAAAACATCACCACGCTGACAGTGATGAATACCTTTCCTAACAATTTCAAGAAAATTCTCATCCGTCATATTTTTTTTCTCATTACCCGTTAATTTAAACCCGTAAGAAGGAAGTTTATTTATTTTAATAAGATTTTCAACTTTTTCCATCTGAGAGGACTCACCATTAAAACGGTTTTCTGTAATCAGCAGTTCATTTTTAAAATGATCAAAACGTAAAACAAAACGAAAAGCCGCATAATTCATTGTTGGAATAGCCTCGTCCGGATTAGATTTAGAGTTTATAGTAAGGGTATCGAAATATTGAACAGCATCATAAGAAGTATAACCAAAAAACCCGTTAGCATCTGCAATATCCTGACTTTTATGTCCATTTTGTTCCGTAACAATTTGAAAACTGTCCATAAAAGATTGAATCTTTTTTATAAGATCTGTTTTTTTTTCTAATATTACTGTAGATACATGTTCTCCGGTTTGTAATTCTATCTTATTTTCATTTACCCTGAAAGAAGCAATGGGCTCCAGGCATACAAAAGAATATTTATTGTCGTTCCCGTGATAATCGGAGCTTTCCAGTAAAAATGAACCGTAAAATTTATCACGTAGATTTAAATATAAGCCAACCGGTGTCAGTGTATCGGCAAGCATTTTTTTTGTTTTTATCAGCAATTTTTTCTTCATCAGATGAATATTTTTTATTATAGATTAAAAAAAAACGGCCTGTCGTGATTTCGACAGGCCGTTTGATTGATATAAATTATATTACAAGCGTTCTTCTTCACGTCAGTTTGGGACGAAAAAAGAGCCACCACCAATTTCTATTTAAATTCATTTTATTCATGGCCACAAATGTAAATATAAAATGATGTAAAAAACAAATTTTTTTTGAGATTTATTTTTGATCTTATAAAAAGGAAGTCATCATAATTAAAATCTGTAACTTTGCATTCTTATATATAGATGGCTTTCATAAACTGTTAACAAATACCATAAATAGAGAATGAAAAAATTTTTATTGGAAAACCGATGGCAATTAATTGTTTATCTAATCATGTTAATTGCCGGTGGTATTATATTGCTTTCCTGGCCAAAGACAACAATACATTTGTTTTTTAACCAATGGCATTCTCCTTTTTTTAATTTTCTGTTTAAGTACATGACTTATATTGCCAGTTGGGGAGTAATTCTGATTTTTTTGTTATTGCTGTTGGTAAAAGTCAGGTATGCATGGATGTATCTTATCGGAAGTTTTTTTATTGCAATAATAGTACAGGGATTGAAGCGTTTGGCATTTCCTCATGTTTTAAGGCCTGAAGCTTATTTTAAATCCATACACAAGTTATCTGAACTGTATTTGGTACCCGGGGAGCATATGCATTTATATCATAGTTTTCCGTCGGGGCATGCTGCTTCTGCTTTTGGCATGCTTATAATATTACTTTATATCACGCGTAACCAATGGTTAAAATGGTTATGGTTTATAATAGCTGTTTTAACAGCTTATTCCCGGATATATTTATCCCAGCATTTTTTACTTGACGTAGAAACCGGATCTATTATCGGAGCTATTACCATGTTAATTGTGATATTGCTGTTTGAAAAATATTTCCCTTCTCAATGCGATTATTCTATTCGAAGGCGTTTTTGTAAATAACTAAATTATGGTTGATAAGAAAATACAAGATATTATTATTATCAGTTTATTGGCTTTATTACTTTTTGTGCCTTTTCTTGGTGGAGTGCATTTATTCGACTGGGATGAAATAAATTTTGCCGAATCGGCACGTGAAATGATACAAAGCCATAACTACCTTACGGTTCAAATTAATTATATGCCATTTTGGGAAAAGCCGCCTCTTTTCATATGGATGCAGGTGCTCTCCATGAAAGTTTTTGGCATAAATGAATTTGCAGCAAGGTTTCCCAATGCCATTGCCGGGATGTTTACTCTTGTATCCATTTATTTAATTGGTAACAGGTTGTTTAACCGAGGGTTTGGATGGCTATGGGTACTTGTTTATGCCGGTTCTATTTTACCCCAAATGTATTTCCGCTCCGGAATCATCGATCCCTGGTTCAACTTTTTTATTTTTATGGGCATCTATTTTATGGTTCTAAGCCTACATTCCTATCCGGCACCTAAACAAAACGGATATACTTTCCTGTCTGCAGCTTTTATAGGGCTTGCCATTATGACAAAAGGGCCTGTGGGATTGTTAATATTCCTGTTAACTTTATTTGTTTGGTTGCTGGTAGCCCGCAGACAATGGAAGAGGGTTTTTAATGCAAGATTTTTAATTATCTATACTGTTACGTTAATTGTAGTTGGCGGGTTTTGGTTTATACTGCAGGCATTCAATGGTAAAGGTTATTTAATAATGGATTTTATTCAATATCAAATACGTTTATTCAGTAAAAAAGATGCCGGTCACGGTGGTTTTCTGATGTATCATTTTGTTGTCCTGTTTCTTGGTGTGTTTCCTGCTTCCGTGTATTCGCTTCCGGCGTTTAGAAAGTTTAAAGACCACAGGGTTATCCAAAATTTATTTAGAAACTGGATGATGATTAGTTTCTGGGTGGTACTTATTCTTTTTACCATTGTAAAAACTAAAATCGTACATTATTCTTCATTTTGTTATTTTCCTCTGACTTTCCTGGCTGCTTATGCTATAATGAATATCATAGAAGGTAAATTAAAATACCGTGGATGGATAAAATTCTTGCTTTTGCTTACAGCTTTTATAGAAGGATTGGTTTTTGTTGTCTTGCAGATATTTGTTACCTATAAAGATCAGATTATCGCCAAAGGCTGGATAAAAGACCCGTTTGCCCTTGGCAATTTACAGGCAAAAGTTCATTGGTCGGGATGGGAATTTCTACCGGGGGTGTTGTTATTTTTTGGAATTCTCTTTTTTGTGATTGTTTATCGTAAAAAGATTGCTACACAGATAATTGGGATATTTGTGGTTACCCTGGTATTTACTACTGTAAGTATTTACACTATAACTCCGAAAATAGAAAAGTATTCTCAAAATGCTGCCATTGAATTTTATAAAAGTCATGATACGGAAAACTGTTATTTGTTGGTTTGGGGTTATAAAAGCTATGCTCAGTATTTTTACGGAGAAATTAAACAGGAAAATACCGTTACTAAATCCAATGAACAACGTCTGTTAAAGGGAATGGTGCAAAAACCTGTTTATGTAATAACAAAAAATTTTGAGGCGGAGAAATTTCAAAAAGAATACCCAGACTTTAAATTATTATATAGAAAAAATGGCTTCGTCTTTTTCGGAAGGCCTGCCGGAACTTTTAATGAGAAAATAAATGATTAACGGAAAAAAAATAATTGTAGTTTTACCTGCTTACAATGCAGAACAAACCCTTGAAAAAACCTATCGGGAAATTCCTTTCGACATCGTTGACGATGTTATTCTTGTTGATGACCGCAGCAGTGATAAAACACTACAGGTAGGAAAGCAGCTGGGAATTAAACATATTATAGAACATCAGGAAAATAAAGGCTATGGCGGTAATCAGAAGTCGTGCTATAACAAAGCCCTTGCCCTGGATGCTGATATTGTTGTTATGCTTCACCCTGATTACCAATACACTCCCAAGCTCATACATTCTATGTGCTACCTTATTGCCAATGATGTTTACCAGGTAGTAATAGGGTCGCGAATTCTTGGTAAAGGAGCCCTTAAAGGCGGCATGCCATTGTATAAATATGTTGCTAACCGTTTTTTAACTCTTAGTCAGAATATTCTTATGAACCAGAAGCTTTCCGAATATCATACCGGTTACCGTGCTTTTTCAGCAAAAGTGTTACGCAGCATACCTTACAATACATGTTCCGATGATTTTGTATTCGATAATCAAATGCTGGCACAAATTTTTTATGCAGGTTTTGAAGTGGCAGAAATTACATGTCCCACTACTTATGCCGAAGAAAGTTCTTCCATTAATTTCAAACGCAGTACCGAATACGGACTGGGTGTATTAGGGGTTTCTTTTGGATATGTTTTACAAAAAACAGGATTGGCAAAGCTAAAAATATTCGAAGGAATCCGGCCTAATAATAATTAACAAACAACCTGTGTTGTCCCGGAAATTTTAAATAAGACCTTATTTTGCGGCCGTGATGGAAGCGGAAAGCCCACAGGTTAAAGGCTGATTGTGCCACAACCGGAGGCGGGGCGACATTAGGAGCCCCCGAAAACGGTTAGCGGCACACAGCCTTTAGCCGAGGACTTGCAGCGTACAGCACGATTTGCCCGCCATAAAAAAACAAAATAAAACAATCGTTTTTTGCTTTATTACCTTTAGGAGCATCTGAAATTATTGATTTTATTATTGACGCGGATGTAGTACTTTTGACAAATAAAAAACAGATATGTTAGAAATTAAAAAGTTTATTGTTAACCCTTTTCAATTAAATGCTTATGTGTTGTACGATGAAACACGCGAATGTATTTTAATTGACCCGGCGGTTTCGAATGCCGGTGAGTTGGAAGAGTTGAAAAGTTTTATTTCGGATAATCAGCTAATTACGCAGTCGGTGGTGAATACACACAGTCATATAGATCATATTTTAGGTAATAAAGCGGTTTGTGAAACTTTTGGGGTGCCGCTGTTTGCACATCGCGACGGGGAGTCATTTTTGGAACATGCAGCAGCATCGGCACAAACGTTCGGACTTCCTTTTGCGGGCGTTAAGCCCATAGATGTTTTTATTCATGAACCGCAGGAACTGAAATTTGGAAATACTGTTTTAAAAATACTGGACACTCCCGGTCATGCTGCCGGCAGTATTTGTCTGTATGCTGAAAAAGAAGGCGTTATAATTGTAGGCGATGTGCTTTTTAGAGAGAGTATAGGCCGTACGGATTTACCAACGGGTGATTATGATTTGCTGCAAAAATCGATATGGGAAAAACTCTTTGTTTTACCCAATGAAACTGTTGTTTTTCCGGGACATGGCCCTAAAACCACTATTGGGTATGAAAAGGAAAA
>WGGC01000168.1 GCA_015491905.1 Bacteroidales bacterium
ATTAGAACCCTTTTAATACATTGTTTACCATATATCCTATCTGGAAATAGGATATTAAAATAAGGGTTTATAAATAAATATTTATTTATAAACAAAGCATGAATTTTGTTTTTAAACATAAAAAATGATACTACGGTTTTTATCATTTTATTAGCGAATTCAAAACCAATTTGTACGAATTCAAATTCCTTAATTATTTATTGTACGGCAGTATTATTTTTACCATTAGAAAATCCATTTATGATAATTTCAATTAATTTCCTATGGTTGTTATAGAAAGATACATAAAAATTTAACCTCGTTGGAAAATGTATAAAATTTAAAAGCTAAAAATTATACAAAACATGGTAAGTTCCATGAGGCCAATGAAATATAAATTATACACACATGAAAAAAATATTATTTGTACTAGCATTATTTATTTTGGGGTTTCATTATAATACAGAAGCTCAAATTAAGTTGCACCTAAAGAAAAAAATTAATAATCAGGCAAACAACAGAGCTAATAAAAATGCCGATGAGTTAATAAATAAGGGTTTTGATAAGCTGGAAAATGGAATTAAAGGCTTATTCAAAAAGAAAAAAGGTAAAAACAGTCATTCCAAAACAACAACAGGGGCTATAAAAAATCAGGTAACTGCATTAAACCGTAACACAGAAGCTAACAGTACCAACACGCGGTTTACCGGATTAAATAAAGGTGCCATTGCCGGCCTCAACAATGAAATTATGAAGCGTCCGGTTGTTTATTTAACAAACCATAGTGGTGTGTTGGCCGGACCAGGCAGCGTGTTTGTTTATAAAACATCGGAAGGTAATTATGGGAAAATGGAGATTATTGCTATTGATAAAAATGATAACTACAAAACCACTTTCCGATACGTTACTTATGCTTCCGACGGTAGCATACTCAGTCAGTCGAATAATTTCACGGTGCGAGGTACTTATACCTGCGACCTGGACAATGGCACCGAAGAAGGAACCGATGACAACGCTGTTGATTTTCAGATAGACAGGGAAGATAACATGAACACACGCATCGGTTGCTACAATGATGCGGCCATTGCTCCGTACAAAGGAACCGGCCAAAGTCCGGCAAAACACCATCAACCGAAAGTAGTTTGGGCTAAATATGATTTTGTTCCAGGCCAAACGGTCATTTTTGAAGACGGTCCAAGTGCCGACGAAGAAAATGGCGAGTTTCCCAGCCGGTGGGACCTGTACAAAGGAGATGCTGAGATTGGTGAAGTGGATGGACAAAACGTGATTATGTTTTTAAAAGGAGGCACTTACATTGTACCTTATCTGAAAAATTCAAAAGAAGATTATCTCCCGGATGTTTTTACTATAGAATTTGATGTATGGTTTTCTAAAGGGCACTCCACCGCAAACAGGTTTTGGGTTTATTTGGGAGATAAAAAAAATCAGGGCAACAGAGGTGGGTCAAATACAAGTTTGGTCATTATGCCACATAGCCTTGAATTCGGAAATTCCAATAAAGATTACCCCGGAACCGAAAACACAGGATGGACCGTTGAAAAGGAAGGCTCCTGGAAACACATTTCCATTGCTTATACCAAAGGAAAATACAAAGCTTATTTTAACGATACCCGTTTAATTAATGTTCCTCATTTAGAGGTAAATCCCGCCGGTATTACCGTGGAAGCCGGTAATGACCATATGTATCTGAAAAACTTCCGGGTTGCCAAAGGCGGCGTGAAATATTACGACCGGGTGCTTTCCGATGGAAAAATCGTAGAAAACGGCATCCGTTTTGATGTGAACAAAGCCACCCTGAAACCCGAAAGCATGGGCCCCATCAACAAAATTTACAAACTTATGGCGAAATATCCCGACCTGAAATTCAGCGTGGAAGGCCATACTGACAGCGACGGAGATGTGGCAGCCAATCAAAAACTTTCTGAAAGCCGCGCAAAAGCCGTTATGGATAAACTCATTACCATGGGTATTTCGCCCGACCGCTTGAAATCAAAAGGCTGGGGTGAAAGTAAGCCCATTGACGCCAATACCACGCCCGAAGGCAAAGCTAACAACCGCCGGGTGGAGTTTGTGAAATTTTA
>WGGC01000169.1 GCA_015491905.1 Bacteroidales bacterium
TGACTAGTCCTAAATAACCGTTACAGGTTTTTAGCAAAATTAATTAATTTAATTAAAACCACAGAAAGAAATTTCTTTTTGTGGTTTTTTTGATTTATAAGTTCTAATTTTTATTTCTTTCTGTAAGTGCATTTGTTCAGGAGTTTTCATATAGCAAGAATAATGAGGTCTGTCTATATTGTATATTTTAATACTTTCATAAACAACTTTCTTCATTAAATTTAAAGGGAGCTTATAGCCATAATAATCTAAGAATTCTGACTTTAATATACCATTTACTCTTTCTGCCACTGCATTTGCATAAGGATCATAAGACTCCGTCATACTTGTTTTAATGTTATTTTTATTTAATATTTTTTGATATTCATTACTACAATATTGTAAACCTCTATCCGAGTGGTGGATCAGTTTATTTTTAATATATTTTCTACTTTTAATTGCAGACTTTAATGCTCTTATACTCCCGGAAGCATCGAGACTTGATGAGACATCATAACCAACAATTTTTTTAGAATAAGCGTCTGTGATTAAAGCTAAGTAAATTGGATTCTCTCTATTGCCAATATAGGTTATATCTGCAACCCATACCTGTTCAGGACGTTCTATATGTAATTTCTCTATTATATTTTTATGTTTTCTAAATCTATGATGTGAATTGGTAGTTATATGATATGAGCGTGAAGGTTTTATTAACATATGGTTAGCTCTTAGTATCTTAAATAATTTATCTCTCCCTATTGATAATATCGATAATTCTTCTTGTAGCATATAATATAATTTTCGTGTACCTATTTTAGGCATATTAATACGTATAGAGTGAACCATATCTATAACTTTTTTAGCTTTTTCTTGACGCAGTTTAGTGTTTTTGATTGCTCTATAATAGACCTGCCTTGAAATCCCAAGCAACTTACAGGTAAAAGTTATACTTTCTTCTTGTTGATTAACAAATTGTCCTATTGCTTGGGCTTGAACTTTTTTCTGATAGGTATATCAAATTCTTTTTCCGCAAGCGTGATCATCATATCAAATAAAATAGCTTTCTTATCTGATTGTTCTACTTGATTTTCTAAAAAATTCTTTTGTTTTTCCAAGAGCTTTACCTTGGCTTCCAGCTCCATAATTCGTTGTTCCGGTGTTTTTTGCATATTTAATGGTGTTTGATTTTCCCAATCAAAGTTACCATATTTTCTTAACCAATCAACTACCGTTGAACGAGATTGGATACCATATTTTCGTTGAGCAGAGGTTGTACTTAACTTGCCTTGTTCAATTTCTTTGACTACTTGTAATTTTAAGGATAAAGTGTAATCTTTTTGTGTTCGTTTTACATAAGTTTTTTTGTCTTTTGAATGCATAATAACGTTTTTTTGTGTAACGCTATTTTAGGACGAGACAATGGTAATAATTTAAAAGCTGCTAAATATTTAGCAGCTTTTTTTATATACGCGTTTTGCTTAAATTATTAGGCAAATCACTCATTTTTAATGTGAAATTATCACTACATAAGTATTTCATTGTAACTTCGAAGTCAGAAAAATTATTTAACCTATTAAAATTATAGATATGGCAAATTATGAACAAATGGTCAATGATTTCATGGCCAAAGTTATTGCAAAAAATCCAGGTGAAGTTGAATTTCATCAAGCCGTTCATGAAGTAGTAGAATCCCTGATTCCCTTCATAGAAGAAAATCCTCAATATAAAGAAGCAAAAGTTTTGGACAGAATGGTAGAACCAGAACGAGTTGTTATGTTTCGCGTACCATGGTTAGATGATAAAGGAGGAATTCAGATTAACAGAGGGTTCCGTATTGAAATGAATAGTGCCATTGGCCCTTACAAAGGAGGACTTCGCTTCCACCCAACTGTTAACCTTGGGGTGTTAAAATTTCTTGCATTTGAACAGGTATTTAAAAATTCATTAACAACTTTGCCTATGGGCGGAGGAAAAGGCGGATCTGATTTTGATCCAAAAGGCAAGTCTGACAATGAAGTTATGCGCTTCTGCCAAAGCTTCATGACTGAATTACAAAGACATATAGGACCAAATACAGATGTTCCGGCCGGTGATATTGGAGTTGGAGGGCGTGAAATTGGGTTCTTATTTGGACAGTATAAAAGACTAAGAAATGAATTTACAGGTGTATTAACAGGCAAAGGACTGGAATGGGGTGGATCACTAATCAGACCTGAAGCTACCGGCTATGGTGCTACCTATTTTGCCAACGAAATGCTCTCAACCAAAAACGATTCATTAAAAGGTAAAACTGTAGTTGTATCAGGTTCAGGTAATGTTGCACAATATGCAACAGAAAAAGTAACAGAACTTGGCGGAAAAGTAGTTACACTTTCCGATTCTTCCGGATATATTTATGACCCTGATGGCATAGATGCAGAAAAACTTGCTTATGTTTTACATTTAAAAAATGTAAAACGTGGTAGAATTAAAGAATATGCAGAAAAATATGGTGTTGATTATTATGAAGGAAAAACACCTTGGGGAGTAAAATGTGATGTAGCTATGCCTTGCGCCACACAAAATGAATTAAATGAAGAAGACGCAAAATTATTAATCAAAAATGGTTGCGTAGCAGTAAGCGAAGGTGCTAATATGCCATCTACCCCAGAAGCTATTTTAGTTTTTGAAGAAAACAAAATATTATTTGCACCAGGTAAAGCTGCCAATGCAGGTGGTGTTGCTGTATCCGGTTTAGAAATGAGCCAAAATTCAATGAGACTTAATTGGACTCGTGAGGAAGTAGATAAAAGACTTCATCAAATCATGAAAGACATACATAGTACCTGTGTAAAATATGGAACTGATGGCAATTATGTAAATTATGTAAAAGGAGCTAATATTGGTGGTTTTGTAAAAGTAGCTGATTCAATGATTGCTCAAGGACTGGTTTAAAAAAATTATTTTACAGCTTATCATTTTAAAGGTTGTAGCATGTATGCTACAACCTTTTGTTTTTACATTTTTAAAACAATCATCTTCATGAGTTTATAATTATCAAAATTTTTATCTATAAACATTATAAATAAGAAAATTTAGACTATTTTTGCTGTGATGATTTTAACATAAAAATAGAAACAATGATAATTGATAAAAATACTGTAGCCAATGTTGCTTATAAAATCCATATTGACAATAATAATGGTGAAATGATAGAATTTGTTGACGAGAGTAATCCTAAACAAATGGTGTTCGGAATCAATAAATTAATTCCCGGTTTTGAAGAAGGTTTATTTGGAAAGGGAAACGGAGAGTTTTCATTTTATATTGAACCTGAAAAGGCTTTTGGAGAATTTATTGATGATTTAAAAGTAAACGTACCCAAAGAAGCTTTCATGGACCAGGGAGAAATAAGAGAGGATCTTTTATTTATTGGTAATAAAATAAACATGCTTGACGACCGTGGTAACCAAATGAAAGGCACAATATTAGAGGTAAAAGACAAAGAAGTCCTTATGGATTTCAACCATCCGTTAGCCGGAAAAAAACTTTTTGTAGAAGGAAAAATTATGTCAATAAGAACGGCAACCGAATATGATCTTGCTCCCGTTTCAGGTGGATGTGGTTGTGGTTCCGGATGTGGTTGTTCTAGTAATTCTGCAAATTCAGAGGTTCAAAACTCATGTGGATGTGAAAGTGAGAATGAAAGTGGAGGTTGTGAAGCATGTGGAACCCCTATGGAAAATGACGGAATGTCCCACCATCACCACCATCATCACAATTAATTTAAAATTCGCACTTTTATTTAGTATTATAAAAAAGGTCGTCTTAATTGATAATGCCAACTTTTTTATCGATATATATTCCTATCATTTAAGGCTTTCTGATATTTTAAAGCATTTAAAACATGTTGCGCATTAGTTTTAGAAAATGCGTGATATCCGGAAAAATCAGCTTTTGCACAAAAATAAAGGTAATGAGTTTTAGCAGCATGTAGAACAGCATCAATAGCTGTAATGGAAGGTATACAAATTGGTCCCGGAGGAAGTCCCCTATGCAAATATGTATTATAAGGCGATTTTACTTTCTTCTGAGCATTCAATACTCTATGAATATGGTAATCGCCCAGAGCAAAAATTACCGTAGGGTCTGCTTGCAACCGCCAGCCTCGTTTCAATCTGTTTAAATAAACGGAGGCAATTACAGGCCATTCATCAATTTTATTACTTTCTTTTTCAATAATTGATGCTACTGTAGCAACTTCTACAGGATTCAAACCCAGCGAGTCAGCAAGTTTTTTTCTGGCTGGATTCCAAAACTTATTATATTCAATATTCATCCTTTTAACAAACCCCTCCGGAGTGGTAGTCCAATAAAATTGATAAGTATTTGGGATAAACATTGCTGGTAGAGTATATTTATTAAACCCCATTTTTGCAATGTATGCACTATCCGACAATAACCGCATTATTGCAGAAGAATCCGGTTCTAGTTGCCTGCCTATAACTCCGGCAAGCGATTTTACATTATTAAGGCTATTAAATATAACCTTTACCGGTGTTTGATTTCCTGTCCTAAACATTTTCACCAAATCATAGTTATTCATTCCATTATTTAGCACATAATGACCAGGCTTAATTAATTCAGGAAGTTTTTTAAATTTCGCCCATATTTCAAAGTTTTTTCTATGTATTATAAGTCCTTTTGAAAACAAAATTTCTTTCAACCCTTTAAAGTTTGTTCCTTGTGGTATATTAACACCTTCAGGCTTTTTATTAAAAGTCCAAACATTTGGTTTATAAGCAATTTCATAATAAGAATATCCTAATCCAAGAATAGTAATTATTACTATCACAAAAAACCATATAAAGATTTTATTAGATTTTTTCTTTTTTCTTTTTTGATTAGAATAATTAGATAAATAATAAGCCATTTCCTTAGTCCTTTTCTATTAAATATTTATTTAAAACATTTGTCTTAATTAGAACGCATTTTCTGTAGCATATATTCTCCAATCCAGCCACTATTATTTTTGTTCCAATCTTTTTTTAAACCTACAACTGTAAATCCGTGTTTTTCAAATAATCTCAAACTAGATAAGTTATTTTCTTCAACGTTACAATACAATTGATGCAAATTTAAAATTTCAAATGCATATTTTTCTATTAAATCAATAGCATAATTGCCATAATTTTTCCCTCTAAACTTTTCAATTATAACAATTCCAATCCCTGCACGTTGGTTTATTGGGTTTATATTAAATAAATCGACAAAACCAATAGGTTGGTCGTTTTCTACAAGTGTAATTACAAACCTAACCTGCCCGGCTGCAAAAGGATCTTGTTTTTGAACGGAAAGAATATATTGTTCCATATCAAAACGTGAAAATGGCACCAATGTCTGAGTTATATGCCATAATTTCATATCATTTTCCAAATCAAAAAGAAAATCAATATCATTTGGTTCAATTGCCCGTAAAATAATTTGATTATGTTTTAACATAACAATTTAAGCTTTATTGACACTTTTTTGCATCAAATTTTTAAATGCCAAAAGTAAAATTAAAAAAAGATTCTGGATAATTAATTATTATATTTTATTTACAATAATTACAGTATTAAAAAATCTAATCTAAATAGATAATTATCAATTAATTCAATAAATTAAATAAAAAAAACGTTTTACTTATTTTTCAATAAAGCATTCTTTATTTTTCTCCAAATGCAAAATTTTTTTATATCTATTATTTAAAAATTCATGAAAGATAATAAAATAAAAAGGCAGTTAGAAAATTTTCCAATAAAAAACATCTTTTATATAAAAGTCAATAAATCATAAATTATTATGTTAATATATATCTCAAGGCATGATTTTTGATAAATTATTTATATATAATTGAAAAAAGATGTATCTTTACAAGAGTAATCGTTCTTCATTTATTAAATACTAGTCGAATTACAAAAAGAAAATGTTTAACCGTTAAAAATTAAAGCCATGAGTGACCGTTGTTCGAATTCAGGATTCGCCTTTTTTTCAGGTATTATAGTTGGCGCTGCTATTGGCGCTATTACAGGCTTATTAATGGCCCCCGAACCTGGCGAAGAAACCCGCAAGAAAGTTTCTGACAAAACCAAAGAAATTCAAGATGATTTGTTAGATCGTTTTGATGATTTGAAAGATAATGTAAACGAAATTCTTGATGAAGTTAAAGACAAAGGGAATCAAATAATTAATGATGTAAAAAAACCTTTAGCAAAAGAGTCAAAAGCTTAATTAAATTATTTATTTAGTAATAACATTATACTTTGCCAGTATAATGTTATTACTTTTTTGTTGTTAAGTAATAATGTATTATTATGCCACACGAAAACATAAAAGCCCCTTTTAAGATTGCCATTGAAGAATTAAAAAAATATGTAGATCTTCAGTTGGAATATAATAAAGTTTACGTCCGTAAAAAAATGGGGGAATTGTCAGGACAATTAATTTTATTTGCGATTTTAATGGGGATCTTTGTTTTTATTTCATTATTCCTTTCCCTATCATTTGTTAATTGGTATGGTGAAGCTGTTGGCAGTAAAACAATTGGCTATTTAATTGTTTCTGCTTTTTATCTGTTTGTTGCATTGATTGTTTTTGCTTTTCGTGAGTCATTTGTATATACCCCCTTAAGAAAATTTTTAGTTAAACATTTTTCAGATCAAAAAGAACAGGAATTTTTTACCGGTAATCCTTCTTATTCTGACAAAAACTCCACAAAAAAGTATTTACAGTTTTTAAACACAAAAATTAGAAATCAGGAAAATAAAATTAGAGAAAACTTTAAAGAAATAGAAGAGAAATTAAATTGGATAAACATTACTAAAAATGTTGTTTCAACAATGATGCAGTCCTTTTCAACTACAACATACCTTATTAAAACAGCTTTTGATTTTGGTAAAAAATTAACATCTGGAAAAAAGAAAAGATTATCTAAAAAGAACCAAAAAGAATAGAATATTATACTTTTAATTATAGATTAAAAAATAAGCGCTTTATTGAATTCAATAAAGCGCTTATTTTCTATTACACTGTATTATAATAATCAATTATATAGTCATAATATCCTTTTCTTTAGTTTCAAAAAGTTTATCGGCTTTATCAGTATATTTATCCGTTAATTTCTGAATTTCATCAGTTAAATTTTTAACCTCATCCTCCGAAAGGCCATCATTTTCAAGTTTTTTTGCTTCTTCATTAGCATGTCTTCTTGCATTTCTAATTCCAACTTTTGATTCTTCCACAGCATGTTTGGCACGTTTCACCAACTCCAAGCGTCTTTCTTCAGTTAAAGGCGGCACCATAATACGAAGTTGTGTTCCTTCGTTAGAAGGGTTGAATCCTAAATTTGCATTTAAAATAGCCTTTTCAATATCATGAATAGAGTTTTTATCAAATGGCTGGACTATAATAGAATGTGGGTCAGGAGTATTAATACTTGCTGTTTGCTCAATAGGAGTTAAAACACCATAATAATCAACTCGTAGGCCATAAAGCATGCCGGGGTTAGCTTTTCCCGCCCTAATTTTTTGAAATTCAACCTCCAAATGTTGAAGAGCATGCTGCATTTTTTCTTCAGCTTCTTCTAAAACTAAAATCGCATCATCAGTCATTGTTTTCATATTTTATGAACTACAAATGTACGTTAATTTTTTTTTATTAAAAACCTATTTCTTTTTAAGGAAGCGTTAATTTCATTATCTTCTTATATTATAATCACTTTAAACTTTCTATAAAGAAATAAAAAACCAAAAAAAACTGAATAGTTCGGAATATCATATAAATGAAAAGATTTATTAATTTTGTTGAAAAACAAATTACATGACGGATGATAATGTCTTATCCTTAAAAGGGGTTTCTGTATTTCAAAAAAATAAGTTGGTACTTACAAATGTAAATCTAGATATAAAAAAGGGCGAATTTGTATATGTTATAGGAAAAACAGGAAGCGGAAAATCTAGTTTGTTACAAATGATATACGCTGATATACCTGTAGAAGGAGAAACCGCTGAAGTATGTGGTTTTGACATTACAAAATTAAAAAAACGTAAAGTTCCTTTTTTAAGAAGAAACCTTGGAATTGTTTTTCAGGATTACCAGTTATTTGCAGACCGCAGCATTCAGGAAAACCTTTTGTTTGTTATGAAGGCAACAGGTTGGAAAGACAAATCAAAAATGTCTCATAGAATTATTGATGTTCTTTCTCTGGTAGGATTAATTGGGAAGCTAAATGCCATGCCACATCAGTTGTCGGGAGGAGAGCAGCAGCGTGTAGCTATTGCAAGAGCTTTACTTAACAAACCAAAACTTATCTTAGCTGATGAACCTACAGGGAACCTCGATCCGGGGACGTCAAATGAAATAATGCGTATTTTAACAGACATTTGCCAGGAAGGAACAGCGGTTTTTATCGCTACTCATAATTACAACCTAATCCAAAAGTTTCCCCACCGTGTGGTTAAATGCGAAGAAGGTACTCTTGTCGAATCTTAAAATATTATATCACTTATTATCTTTGCGTTTTCAATATTATTGTACATTTTTTTTAATCCTTTGGCCCTAACGTCTTTCATTTCCAAACTAAATTCTTTTTTCATATTTTTTATTACAGATTCTTTTAGGTCATTAGCACTATTTGACCTTTCGCAAAATGATTCAAGACCAGTTCCCTTTATCATCTTATCATTTACAATAACAAACCTTCCGTTATACAAACTATTTAACAGTTTTAGTTTTAATCCTGTTTCCTGAAATGTAACCAAAATATTAATTTGTGCATTTTGAATCAATTTTAACATCTCAGGATCAGAAGGATTGGGAAAAACTTTTATATTTTGGAAAGAATTTAAAAACTTAACTAAATTTTTAGAAGGGTTTAACCCGGCAACAAAAAATGGAACCTTTAAATCTCTAAAAATATGTGAAACTAAAAAACGCACTGCATTTTCATTTTCAGGGACAGCTAAATGACCATGGTATAATACATAATCACCTCTTCCTGTAATAATATTCACAATATTATTTTGATGAAAAGCAGGAACATAAGATACATTATTATATTTTTCAGAAAAGTACTTAAAGTCTTCTTTTGACAAAGCCAGTATATTATCAGCCTTATCGAGTACTATTTCATATTGCTTAAGTTTAGCAGCTTCCTGATGAAAATATATTTTCTTAACTATATTTTTCTCGACATTTGATAAGCTGGAATAATAAAAATGCTCAATATTATGGGTTCTTACTATTTTCTTTCTATTTATAAAACGTTTATCATTTAGCAAACCTGTTGTATGTAGCCCTTCCATCAATATTGGGTAATCATCATTTAACAAATTTTTTATCAGCAATTTATTATTTCTCGTACTTACAATATATGGGATTTTACTAAAAAACCGGGTTATAGAAAGGTCTCTTTTATAATAATAAACTTTATAAAAAAGGTTATTCATATCCGGAGCGATTGACCGGCCATATTCATAGCAGTGCAGATGAACTTTTACTCCAAGTTGAGAAAGTGCTATTGCTTTGTAATAAACATCAATAACCCCTCCATAATTAGCGGGCCATGGAATATCAAATGAAACAATATGTATATGCTTATCACTCATATTTACTAAATAATTTCCTTAATTTTTCAGATTCCTTTTTCCAGTTTAACTCTTTTCTTAACCTCTGGGTATTTACTTTCCATTTTTTAATTTTTTCAGGTTTAGAAAAAATATCATTAATAGTTTCAGCAATACTTTCAGGTTCATGGTTTGGAATAAATGATCCTACCTGATATTTCTCGATAATTTTCTTTATTTCAGGCAGTGGGGTTGCCAAAACAGGAATTCCTGCATGTAAATAATCAAACAGCTTGTTCGGTAAACTATAAAGATAATTTAAATTAGTACCTTTATCTAATGACAATCCTAAATCTGCAACTGCAGTATATTCCATCATCTGCTGATAGGGTATGCGGGATTTAAATAAAACTTTTTTTTCAAGATGCAATTCTTTCACCTTTATTTTTAAATCATTAATAACATCTCCTCCACCAATAATCAACAATAATGTATTATTAATGTATTGCATTGCCTCAACCATCTCTTCAGCACCTCGATTTACATTTATACCTGAACCTTGCAGAATAATAATATTCATCTTAACCGGCAACCCCAGAGCTTTCCTGCCATGGGACTTTTTATCTTTTAAAGGGGGTATATTCCGTATAATTATTGAAGATACTCCATAGTCTTTTTGATATAAAGATGCTATTGATTCATTAACGGTAATGAATTGATTAACTCCTGGCAGAAGTCGTTTCTCCAGCATTTTCCATATTTTTTGTTTAATTGGATGAGCTTCCAACTCAGGAACCCCTGTAAAGTACTCATGTGCATCATAAATTACAGGTTTGCCGGTAAGCTTTGCCTTTATATAGTTAGGAAGTAAAGTATCCAAATCATTGGAAAAATAGATTTGGTAGTTTTTAAATAATAAAATTAAAAAAAGCCGCAACTGGTATTCCAGATAAAAAAGCGGACCACTTTCAAATATGAGTTTCATCCTTCTAAATTTATAAGGACGTTCGTCCATCGGAGGACTATTTTTCAATTTTCTACCTATCAATAATACTTCCCATCCCATATCGGAAAGCAACATGCAGGTTTTATTAACTCTTTGGTCAGTTACCAAATCGTTAATTACAGAAACAACAGCCTTCTTTTTCAAATTTTAGAAATTAAATACTTAATCTTTTTCAAAAATACGGACTTATTTTAGAATGATAAATTATAAAAAATCTTTTTATAATAAATTACATTCATAGTATTTAAATTTTAAACGATATTTTTAAATCATTGATCAGATATTGCATAAAAAAATTGATGTACATTTGCCATCAATAAAAAGATTAGCATTTCGGATGAAAAAATTTTATCGTGTTTTGGCATATGCACTTCCTTATTGGGGTGCAGCAGTTATGAATGTTCTTTCAAATCTGTTAACTATAATTTTTTCATTATTTTCTTTTGCTTTACTTATTCCATTCCTAAATTTATTATTTGGAATAAATGATTTGGTAACAACTAAACCTGAGTTACATTTTACTACTAAGTCTTTTTTAAATATGCTGAATTATTATGTTAGCCAGGTAATTATTTCGCATGGAAAAATTGAGGCTTTAATTTTAATTTGTGGTATTATTTTAGGTTCTTTTTTATTACGCAACCTGGGGCGTTTTTTAGCAATGTTTTTCATGGCTACTGTACGAACAGGATCTATTTATGGAATAAGAAATGACGTTTACTCCAAATTATTAGTTCTTCCTTTATCATTTTATTCAAAAAATAAAAAAGGTGACCTTATGTCACGTACTACTACTGATGTTCAGGAGGTTGAATTCTCAATAATGAATTATCTTGAAATGATTTTTCGTGATCCGATAACTATTATTGCATACCTGGCATTTATGATTAGCATGAGCTGGAAGTTAACAATTTTTGTATTGGTTATTTTACCTTTAACGGGGATTGTAATAGGTTGGATTGGAAAAAGCTTACGGAAACAATCTAATGAAGTTCAGATAAGTTTTGCAGGATTAATGGCCTTAATAGAAGAAACCATATCCGGACTTCGAATTATTAAAGGTTTTAATGCTATTCCATATTTTGAAAGGAAATTTCATTCTGACAATGCATCCTATCGAAAAAAACTTGTAAGTGTATATAGAAGGAGGGATTCTGCCTCACCATTAAGTGAGTTTTTATCCTCAATAGTCATTGTAGTAGTATTATGGTTTGGAGGCCAAATGGTACTGGAACCCCACTCTACACTAAAAGCTGCCGACTTCATAACATATATTGTGGTATTCTCTCAAATTATTCCGCCGGCGAAATCTCTTACCCAAAGTTATTATAATATTCAAAAAGGTATTGCCTCGGCCGACAGGATATTTGCCATTTTGGATGCAGATGAAGAGATTACTGAAAAACCCGATGCTATTCCCGTAAAGGAATTTAAAAAGGAAATCTTATTTGACCATGTATATTTTAAATATGAGCATCATTGGGTGCTTAAAGATATTGTATTAACTATCCCTAAAGGAAAAACGGTTGCCATTGTTGGAGAATCAGGCGGAGGAAAGTCGACACTGGTAGATTTACTACCCCGGTTTTATGATGTTACTAAAGGGCGTATATTATTAGATGGGCAAGACATTCGTAATTTTGAAATAGATTCGTTACGACAGTTAATGGGAATAGTTTCTCAGGAGAGCGTATTATTTAATGATACTGTTTTTAATAACATTGCATTTGGTTTAAATAACGTAACCCAGGAACAGGTTGAAATAGCAGCTAAAATTGCCAATGCACATGACTTCATAGAAAAAATGGAGAATGGTTACCAAACAAACATAGGTGACAGGGGTGTAAAACTTTCAGGAGGCCAAAGACAACGAATAAGTATTGCACGTGCAGTACTTGCCAACCCTGATATTTTAATTTTAGATGAAGCTACTTCTGCTTTAGATACTGAATCGGAGAAACTTGTGCAAGATGCCCTATCAAAGATAATGAAAAACCGGACTACTCTGGTCATTGCACATCGCCTGTCTACTATCCAAAATGCTGATGAAATTGTTGTTTTTCAAAAAGGAAAAATTGTAGAGCGTGGAACACACGATTCTTTAATGAAAGAAAATGGCTTATATTATCGCTTGCAAAAAATGCAATCTTTTCAATAATCAATTTTCTTAAATCCTTTTTATTTATTACTAAAATTACTCTTTTTTAACTTTTCCGCAATAGCATGATAATACTTTGCTTTTTGATTATTACTTAGTCTGGCGTAAGTATCACCTAAATATAATGCATTCCGATAAGTTGATTTTAAGGGATATAGTTTCCGGAAATAGTATAGAGCTCTTTTAAAATTTATGGTTATCAGTTTATAAGCTTTTAATAAATGGGCATATTGTGTTCGTGATGGGTTTTTCTTATAGGCTTTGTTTTCTGCCTGATATGAATTTTCTGCTAACCAAAAATACTTCTTTGCAAGAAATGATAAAGCAGTTATGTTTTTACTATCAGATTTTAATATTTCATGGGATAAAGCAGTTGCCTTTTTTTCTTCTTTCAACCCTATATAAGACTTTAACAAACCTGTTTTATATTTAATTTCATTACGTACTTTTTCTGAAACTTTTGGCCACAAATCAACAGCTTCCCGCCAGTTTTCACTTTCCACGTAAGTTTCAAATAAACGATTTGTAAAAGGAACAATATCTTTTCCATTTGGGAAATGCTTGACATAATATTCCAATGTGGTTATTTCCAAAGACAAATTATTTACCTTTCTATAAATTTTAGCCAATAATATATAGGTTTCTTGATTAGCAAATGGAGTATAGCGTCCTGCTTCCAAATATTTTCTGGCCAAATCTATTTTACCAAGTTTATAGGCAACTTCTCCGGCTTTTGTATAGTAAGGACATTTTAAGGCTTTATTTCGTCGTTCATATTTAGCTATATCTTTGGACCATATAGCTAAAGCAATTTTATAATCTCCTTTTTTATATGCAATTAACCCCTTATCTTTAGGCTTAATAGAAGCATAAGAAAAAGAAGAAAATATAATAATTATCATTAATGCAGATAAGAAGTTCTTATATTTTATTAAACTATTCATTTATAAAATTTTATATTAATATTCAAGTATTGAAAAATGCTTACAACATAAAAACTCAAATGTTATAAAAGGCGCAAAAATAATATATAATCTTTATTGAAAAGAATAAAAATTCATAAACCAGTCCTGCCGGCGAATTATAAAAAACAATTATTGATTATTTTTATTAATAAATTAAAGAGGTTTATTACATCAAAAAGTTATTTTTGCATAAAATTTTTTAAAATGGATTTAAGTAAGATATTATCAATTTCAGGAAAACCAGGTTTATATAAACTGGTTGGAGAAGCAAAAAATAATTTAGTTGTAGAATCCTTGTCGGATGGTAAAAGAACACCTGCTTTTCCTCATGAACACATCAGTTCATTAAAAGAAATTAGTATTTATACCGCTTCGGAAGATGTTCCTTTAGAAGATGTTTTTAAAAAAATATATGAAATTCGTGAAGGCAAACAGATAGAAAACCCAAAGAAAATGAATAGTAATTCTTTAAAAGCATTTTTTGAAGAAGTTCTTCCGGATTACGATAAGGAAGCTGTGTACACCTCTGACATAAAGAAAGTTTTTACTTGGTATAATCAATTATTGAGTAAAAATTTAATTTCATTTAACAAGGAAGAAACTGATACAGAGAAACCTGGAAATGATAACAAAGAGAGCAGTGAGATGATAACTGAATGACACTATATAAAAAAATATTCAGACCTTTATTATTTAGTTTTGCCCCTGAAAGTATCCATACTTTTGTGAGTAAAACTCTAAAAGCTTCTTTCTCTATTCCAGGTTTTTCTAAAACCTTTCACAGGGTTAGTACAGTACAAGATAAATCCCTGGAGAAAACTGTATTTGGTTTAACTTTTAAAAATCCTGTAGGGATAGCTGCCGGATTCGATAAAAATGCAACTCTATACAATTATCTTGGTAAAATGGGATTTGGATTTGTAGAAGTTGGCACTATTACCCCTAAACCTCAACCGGGAAATCCTAAACCCCGCTTATTCCGACTTACCAAAGACCAAGCACTTATTAACAGAATGGGGTTTAATAATAATGGAGTTAAAGAAGCAAAAAAACATTTACAAAATAAAAAAACAAAAGCTTTGATTGGCGGAAACCTGGGGAAAAATACTTTAACCCCTAATAGCCAAGCCGTAAATGATTATGCCTTTTTATTCGAAGAATTGTTTGATGTTGTTGATTATTTTGTTGTTAATGTAAGCTGTCCTAATATCAGCGATTTAAGAGAATTGCAAGATCAATCGGCTTTATTGGAAATATTAAACCGGCTACAGTATTTAAATTCTCAAAAAGAAAAAAGAAAACCTATTTTATTAAAAGTTTCTCCCGATTTAAACAATAACCAACTGGATGAAGTAATTGAGATTGTTAAACAAACCAATATTGATGGTGTTGTAGCCGTTAATACTACTATATCACGTACTAATTTATCTACTTCGGCAGAAAGAATTAAATATATCGGTAAAGGAGGGTTAAGTGGAAGGCCAATTTATAACCGTGCGATTGAAGTTGTGCGTTATTTATCTGAAAATAGCAATCATGCCTTCCCAATTATTGGTGTTGGTGGGATTTTTACACCGGAAGATGCTCTGAATATGTTAAAGGCAGGGGCTGATCTAATTCAGGTATATACCGGCTTTATTTATGAAGGCCCTCTTATCGCACGACGCATTAATAAAGCTTTAGTTAAACATTTTAAATCTTAATAAAGATAAAATGTATTTTTTATCCTAATTTCTTACTTTTGGTGTATGAAAATCAAATTAATTTATCCCGTTTTATCTCTATTTTTTTTATTTTTATTTTTTCCCTCAGCAAACGCTCAATATTACCTTACAGGGCAAGAACCTGCATCTACTAAATGGATGCAAATTAAAAATAATAGGTTTCAAATTATTTTTCCAACAGGCTATGATTCTATAGCTCAGATGTACGCAAGGTTTCTCAATATTTCAGCACCTTATATAAAACAGCCTTATTTAAAGAAAGTAAGACGCATTCCCATTGTTCTTCACAATAAAACAACTATTTCCAATGCTATGGTCTCGCCGGCTCCATTTCACGCCGACTTTTTTGAAATGCCTTCACAAAAAATTTATCCGGAAATTTGGCAAAAACAATTAACGCTACATGAATACCGTCATGTAGTCCAAATGAATGTTATGCGCAAAGGATTTGGAAGGTTCTTATATTTTTTACTTGGCCAACAAGGTACTGCATTATTATTTAATGGGTTACCTCAGTGGTTTTATGAAGGAGATGCTGTTTTCAGTGAAACAATACATAGTAAAAGCGGGAGAGGTCGCGTACCTGATTTTACATATCCTTTAAAGGCTCAAATTATTGAAAAAAAAATATACCCATACGACAAAGGCCAATTCGGGTCATATAAAAACTTTGTTCCAGACCATTACACCCTTGGATACCAGTTGGTACTTAATGGTTTGATTAATTATAAAAATAATATATGGAAAAATATAGCATACAATGTTGCCAGAAAGCCATTTACATTGTTTCCTTTTTCGTTAAGATTACACCACATTACTAAAATGGGTAAAGTAAAATATTATCATCATACTTTAGAAACTTTAAAAGAAAAATGGAGTAAAGAAATTACCAGTTACGACTCATGCAATATTATTAGCCAGGAAAGTAAGTTTTATGCCAGTTATCTTTTTCCCGTTCCCCTTTCCAATGGAAATATATTAACTGAAAAAACCGGAATTAATGATATAAACAGGTTTATATCTCTTTCACAAAAAGGAAAAGAAACAGTTTTGTTTACCCCGGGATTTGATTACACATCTTCCTTATCCGGAAATGACAGTTTAATTGTATGGAATGAAATGGCTTTTGACCCCCGGTGGAGTAATAGAAACTATTCTGTGATAAAGGTTTACAATTCAAACACAAAAAAGGAACATACCTTAACACAAAAAAGCAGATACTTTGCCCCTTCCCTATCTCCTGACGCAAAAAAAATTGTAGCTGTTAAGATTAGTGAGTCTCAACAAAATTACCTTGAGGTGCTGGATATCACAACCGGGAAAGTCATTAATACTTTCCATACTCCTGACAATTTACTTTTTTTAACCCCTCATTGGTCGGTAAATGGCAAATTTATTGTGAGTATAGTATTAGGAAATCATGGGAAATCCATATTAAAATTAAATCCTGAAACCAAAGAGTATTCCATTCTGCTACCTTTTTCATTTTCAGAGATAAAATGGCCTGTTTTGTTTAAAAATAAGATTGTTTATTCCGGAACTTACGAAGGCCGCGACAACTTATACATGTTAAATACCCTTTCGGGGAAAATTTACCGGTTGTTTCAGGCAAAATATGGTGCTGTAAATCCTGCTTTTTCAAAAAGCGGTTCAGTTGTTTACTTTTCAAATTATACTGCGAATGGTTATCAACTTTCTAAAATAGATTTAAACAGAAAAACTAAACATCTTCTACCAATAAATCCAAAACCTTTTATTTACCCTATACAAAAACTAGTAACAAAAAATACTTTTATTTTGGATGATAGCCTTATACCACAAAAAAAGTATTCTGAACATAAATACAGTAAAATCGGACATGTTTTTAATCCATATGGCTGGGGTCCTTTTGTTATAAATCTCAATAACTATTCCATAAAACCGGGGCTTTCAGTTCTGTCGCAAAACAATTTAAGTACTGCCGTAACTTCTATGGGTTATTTATACGACTTTAATCAACAAACCGGAAAATGGCACTTTTCGTTTAATTATTTAGGATGGTATCCAACAATTAATTTCGGTATAACTACCGGAAAACGACATGCTTATGCCTTAAGTAATAATGGCTTTTCACGTCTTATTAGGTGGAAGGAAACAAATATAGGATTAACCACAAGTATTCCGTGGAATTTAACTCAAGGTAAATGGCTTTCCGGGGTACGTCCTTCCTTCGGGATAAATGCAAGGTATCTGAAAATAGTAAATACTTCTTCTTTTTATTTTAAGAATAACAGATTATACTTGCTTTCATACGGACTTTCTGCTTATAGGTTTTTAAAACGATCACCTAAAGATATTATGCCACGTTGGGGGCAGCAGGTATTTTTTAATTTTCAACAAACGCTACAAGGAAAGAATTCCAGTGAAGTTTTTTCTGCTGAAGGAAAATTCTATTTTCCAGGATTTGCATTTCATCAGGGGTTCTCAGTATATGCAGGATATCAAAATCAAAACCTAGGGGATTATTTATTTTCAAATCAGATAGCAGTACCGAGGGGGTATACGGGATTATTTCCAACAAATTACTTTGTAATAAGAACCAATTATGCATTACCCTTAGCATATCCTGACTGGAACTGGCAAGGAGCAATGTATTTAAAACGTATTTATACTCAATTATTCTATGATCAAATAGAGATATACCGTCCACAAAAACGGTATTTAAATAGTTTAGGTATAGAATTGTACTCTAACTGGAACCTAGTCAGCCTGTTTCCTGCTGTAACAATAGGAATGCGCTTTAGCTTCCTTCCAATAAAAAAAAGTACTACTTTTGACTTCCTTTTTGGGATTAGTTTTTAATTAAAAAAATATATATAAAATGATTATTTATTCTGTTATAAAATTTTTAATTGCAGTTGTTTCAATTTTAATCATAGGAGGCATATTACCAGGCATTAGATTGAGAGGAAATAGTTTCTGGACAGCATCTCTGGTAGCACTTGTTATAGGGTTACTCAATTTTCTTGTTTATCCTTTTATGGTAATAATTACTATTCCTATAACAGTTTTTTCATTTGGAATTTTCTTATTTATTCTTAACGGCTTAGTTGTTTGGTGGGCATCAAAAATTGTTGGTCGTTTTGAAGTAGACAACTTCTGGTGGGCCATTCTCTTCAGTATTCTGGTAAGTTTTATTACTTTTATTTTTGAATGGTATGTTTTTCCAACTGGAAGCTATTAAAAAAATATCCCGATAAAAAGTTTTTTCGTTTTCACCCTAAAAGTTTACTTTTACCGTTAGTATTTCGGTAGGTTACATTATGTGGACGATATTTAAAAAAGAAATCATTAGTTTTTCAACTTCCCTTACCGGTTTTCTGGTATTCGGAATTTTTGTTCTAACTACGGGTTTACTTTTATGGGTATTTCCTACCGGAATAAATATTCCTGATAATGGATATGCTAATTTAAACGGATTATTCATAATTTCCCCTTTTCTATTTTTATTTTTGGTTCCTGCGGTAAGTATGAAAAGTTTTTCTGATGAATATCGCATAGGCACCATTGAACTACTGCTAACACGTCCTATCAGCGAAAGAAAAATTATTTTTGGTAAATATCTGGCCATAATATCGCTCATAATTTTATCACTGATTCCTACGCTTATTTATTATTTATCTGTTTATCTTCTTTCCTACCCAATTGGAAATATTGATAATGGAAGTATTTGGGGATCTTATGCAGGGTTATTATTTTTAGGAGCTGTTTTTGCCTCCATAGGAATTTTCTCTTCATCCATAACTCAAAATCAAATTATTGCCTTTTTACTCGCCATTATAATAAGTGCATTTTTATATTTAGGTTTTCAGCTGATAGCCCCTTTATCCGGGAATTTAGCTTTTACTATTGATTATTGTGGCATTGCCTATCATTATCAATCTATTAGCCGAGGTGTAATTGACATAAGAGACATCATATATTTTCTGACTTTAATTTGGTTCTTTCTGTTTCTTACAAAAATCAAAATACTCAGAATCAGGGGTAAGAAAAAAATTAAGCATTTTATTAAGGGAAATTCAGGTATTCAAATTATATTGGGATTAATTTTTATTTTATTTATAAATTGGATTTTTTTCAATATTTATTTACGTATCGACCTTACTTCTGATATGCGATTCACTTTATCAACTGCTACTAAGAAAACATTAAATACATTAAAAAAAACCGTTACTTTTAATGTTTATCTTAAGGGAGAAGATTTGCCCGCCGGATTCAAAAGACTTCAAAGGGAAACAAAAGAAATGCTTGAGGAGTTTCAGGCATTCAATTCAAAAATACATTTTCGGTTTATTAATCCATCTGGTACAACAAACACCAGAGAAAAAGCCAAATTATATCAATATCTCACCAAACATGGCTTAAACCCTACTAATTTACAGGTAAAAACAAAAGAAGGGCTACAACAGAAAATTATTTTCCCCGGAATTTTGGCCTTTTCCGGAAACAAAACTATTCCAATTCATCTTTTAAATAATGAAATAGGCATCCCCCCTGAGCAAGTGCTAAATCATTCAGTTGAGAATATCGAATATCAACTAACCAAAGCCTTATATATGCTTTCACTTAAAAGAAAGCCTACAGTTGCCTTTTTAAAAGGTCAAAAAGAAATTTCCGGAGCTTACATTGCTGATTTCAAAAACAGTTTGAAGAGAGATTTTCATGTTATTGACATTAATATAAGTTCACAACCTGAAAAAACGTTATTACAAAAGGACAAGAAATCAGGAAAAATTGTTCCCACAATAAAAACTCTAATTATTGCCAAACCAACAAAACCCTTTAACGAGCAAGATAAATTTGCCATAGACCAGTACATTATGTATGGAGGGAAAATTTTATGGCTTATAGATCCGGTTTTAGCGAGTATGGACAGCATAAAAAACAGTGATGCCACAGTCTCTATAGATATGAATCTGGGAATACAAGAACTACTCTTTCATTATGGGGTACGTTTAAACAAAGATCTCATTCTTGATTTAAATGCAACAAGTATACCTGTTAAAACCGGAGAAATTGAAGGAAGATCACAAATATCATTACTTCCATGGTATTATTTCCCTTTAATCTCTTCAGAGAGTAAAAACCCTGTTGTTAAAAACATTAATAGTATTCAGCTACAATTTGTTAGCAGTATGGATACTCTACCGGTAAAAGGTGTAAAAAAAACAATTCTTCTTAAAACATCCCCTTATGTGGCAACAGAAAAAGCACCTGGAATTATAAGTTTATCAATTTTAGGAAAAAAACCAAAACCAGGCTTTTTTAGAGGCCCTGCAAAAAATGTAGCTGTTTTATTGGAGGGGCATTTTTCTTCAGACTTTAACAACCGCATAACTCCAAAAAGTATTGCAATTTTTCCATTTAAAAAAGTTAGTACATTTACAAAAATGATTATTGTTTCTGACGGAGACATTATTAGGAATCAACTACAAATTCCAGGTAAAGAACCACTACCTCTTGGCTATGATCAATATACTGGAATAAGTTATGGCAACAAGCAGTTTCTTTTAAATGCCATTGAGTACCTTTCTCAAAGTTCAGATCTTATAACCCTCCGAAACCGGGTCTTAAAACTAAGAATGCTTGATAAAGTAAAATTAAATGCCCACTTACTTCAATGGCAGCTAATTAATGTTGTAATTCCGATTTTGATATTAATAATCATACAATTATCATTTTATTTCATCAGAAAGAAAAAATACAATAATAAAAACCTTTAACTTTATATTATTCCAATAATCCCTTAAAGTATTTATAAAGTACTACTTGAGACCTAACATGCGGTTCACCCGGACGTGGTTTTTTATACTTATTAACAGGGATACTATTTATAATACGGGCTTTCACATTATCTTTCAATTGAGTTTGCAACATAAACATCAATTCATTTTGAATATCTTTATCATAAACAGGGCAAGCAACTTCAAAGCGATGATCAAAATTACGTATCATCATATCTGCAGAAGAGATAAAATAATCAGGATTACCTTCATTAGCAAACACAAAAATTCTGGAGTGCTCAAGGTATCTGTCCACATGACCAATAATCGAAATATTTTCACTAAAACCCTTTATTCCAGGTACGAGAACGCAAATACCACGACAAATAATCTTAATTTTAATACCAGCTCTTGAGGCGGACACCAACTTATTAATAATTTGTTTATCTACCAGATTATTTAATTTAATAATTATCCAGGCTTCTTTACCCTTTTTTACATTTCGTATTTCTCTGTTTATCAATTTTATTAGTTGATCTCTCAACATATATGGCGCAACAAGTAAATGTCTAAATGTAGGCGGTGTATAAGGAGATTCAAAAAGATGAAATAACATATCAACTTCTTTTGCTATTGACTGATTGGCAGTAAACAAAGCATCATCAGCATAAACCCTGGCTGTAGATTCGTTAAAATTACCAGTGCTCACATTAGTATAATAAACATTTTTACCATCTTCTTTTCTACGGATAAGCAATAATTTAGCATGCACTTTGTAACCAGGTAAAGTTTTAATAATATTAACCCCTTCTTCCCTAAGCCTTTCAGTCCAGTATAAATTAGCTTTTTCATCAAAACGAGCCTGCACCTCCAGGAAAACCGTAACATATTTACCATTTCTTGCTGCATTAATCAAAGCATTTATAACATTAGAATCACGTGCGGCCCTGTAAAAAGTCATTTTAATGGCTTCCACTTTAGGATCCAAAGATGATTCGCGAAGTAAATCGATTAAGAAATGAAATGAGTGATAAGGATAATGGAGCATAATATCTTTTTCACGAATCAGTTCTATTAAAAGTTTATTGTGATTCTTCACTATAGGATGTTGCAAAGGGTTTTGTGGAGGAAACAATAAGTTCTTTTTTCCCATATCAGGAAAAGACATGAAATCTCTAAAGTTATGATAACGCCCTCCACCTCTAAGGCTGTCATCTTCAGAAATTTTTAATTTTTTCAGCAGATATTCAAGTAATGACTGAGGCATATTATTGTCGTAAACAAAACGAACCGGTAATCCTTTTTTTCTTTTCTTCAAACTTTCATTCAGCAGTTCATAAAAGCTTTTTGATATGTCATTGTCAATATCCAATTCCGCATCTCGCGTTATTTTAATTGTAAAAGCTTCAAAGGTATCATATCCGAAATTTTTAAATATATCTGCCAAACCATGGCGAATAACATCATCAAGCATCATTACGAACTTCTTATTACCTTCTTCAGGAAGCAGTAAAAATCTCGACAAGTCTTCAGTAGGAACCATTAGTAAAGCATAATCAGTATTTTTTATACCTCTGGAATCTTCTAACACAATAATTAAATAAATAAATTTATCTCTTAAGGTTTCTGGATTTTTAAAATTTTTAAGTAAAATTGGAAACAACTGTGGTCTGACTTCTTCATTAAAATATTTACTAACATATTCGCTTTGTTTTTCTGATATTTCCTTTTCATCAACAAAAAAAATGTTATTCTTTTTTAGTTCTTCTTTTATTTCATAAAATGTAATATTAAATCTCTTTTCTTGTTCTCCAACCTCCTTATCAATTTCTTTTAAAATGTGTTTTGGTTTAAAACCATATTCCTGATCTGTAGCAACTTTAACATTCATCATACGTCGTAACGTAGCCACCCTGACACGGAAAAACTCATCTCTATTATTTGAAAAAATACCCAGAAAACGTAATCTTTCTATTAATGGTGTTTTTTTATCAGTTGCTTCCTGCAATACACGTTCGTTGAAATGCAACCATGAAATTTCCCTATTTATAATATTTTTTTGTACAATCATATAATTATCTTTTTAACTAACAGTAAGAAGGCCTGCCATTTCAACAAAAATAAAACAAAAATTGTCCGATATAGCAGTTAGAATTAACAAACTCACCGATTAAATAAATATCTAATCAAAAAGTTTCCACATAAATATCTTGATTTAAGTAAACCAATTTTTTTTCAATTTTATCATATCCCATGTCAAGAAAAATAGTAGCATAATTTTCAAGTTGCTTGTAATGCTCTTTTCTTTTCTCACCGGTTTTATAATCAATAATAACCAGCTTATTATTAATCATGACAACCCTGTCAGGGCGAAAAATTTTATTCGTATTAAAGTCAAAAATTTCAGATTCATTTTTTATATGTAACCCTTTCTGATAATAAGCAGCAATATCAGGGTGTTCTAAAGTTTTTTTAATTTTAATTATTAAATCAGGTACCTCAATTTTATCTACAAGTCCTTTCAGTAAATATAAATTTACAACATTTTCAACATCGTCTATTGTGTTGATTTCAGATAACATTTCATGAACCACCTCTCCATAAAGGCGTGGAGAATCGGCTGTAAGAGATTCTATTTTATGGTTTTCTACAGGTGCAATTATAAGATGATTATACCATAAATCAGAAGGTATTTTAGATTCTGTATCAGTAAAAACCTCTTTTTGTTGTTTTATAGCAGATGATAATTCAGGAAACTTTCCAAAGTCATACTGCAGCTTTTCATCGCTCCATATACTTTTTCGTTTAAGAAACTCTTTTAGAAGGCCAAAGAACTTATCTCCCTTCTTCTTTTTATAACTAAGAATATATAATGCATCTACAGGACGGGTAAAAGCAACATATATTAAATTAAAAAAGTCGAGAAATGTTTTGGATTTTTCATAGTTATAAATTTCTCCCATCCCAACTTTATCCAGGGCAGAAGATATTTTTAACAAGCCTCTAGAAAAATTATTTAATTCCGGAATATCCAGCTCTACCCATAAATCTTCTTTAGTAAATTTATTGTTAAAATTATATAAATCAGCAATTACAGTTCCGAATTTCAAACCTTTAGCTTTATGAGCCGTCATAACTTGTACGGCATCCAAACCTTCAGGCAAAACAATACTCAACCCTGACTTTTTTTCTTCCCACAGTAATAAAAAATTTTCCAATCCATGATAAACATTTTTTTTATCATGAACAAAATCCAGAAAAAAACGAAAGAATAAATTCTCCTGGTAATTTATTAATAAATAACGCGCGACAGCCACAACCATTTCATATACAGAAAAAGTTTCCAGATGTTTTGGATCAGGTAATGAGTTAAGAATATTTTCCTTAAACCATATTAGCGGGTTTTCTTTTTCTTTAGCTACATCAAACAATGAATAAAATAATGATTCATCCTGTTGAATTTGGGCATAGGCAACAATAAACTCCGACAATGCCAACTTATCATTTTTATTCGATATTAACTTTAAAAAACTAATTAGAATCCTTACAGAAGGTGATGCACTTAATTTTAAAGAATCGGCAGAAACCACCGGAATCCCATTCTGCAGCAAAAATGCCGCCACAGAAGCCCCCTCTTTATTACCTCTTGTTAAGATACAGATATTTTTTAACGGGTAATTTTTTTTCTGCAACTCTTCTATAATTTCTTTCACAGCGTTTTGACGCTCTTTATCAATTGAAGTTTCTGTTACATCTTTAATTCGTACTGAAACCAGGCCATTTTCTTTGTTGTTGGTTTCCGGAACAACCTGTTCATGATTTTCATATACTTTACTAAAATTTTCTCCCAGATTAATTTTTGTTTGTGAAAAGAAATCATTATTAAAGTTAATTATATTCTCTCTGGAACGGTAATTAATATTTAAACTTTCTTCTTTGTAATTAGCGATTAACGCTGTTTCAATTTGTTCTTCCTGAGGGGTTTCAGGATTGGGATATACTCTTGGCAGATGTGTAAATAACTCAACCTCTCCATTTCTAAAACGGTAAATGGCTTGTTTGGCATCTCCAACAACCATATTAAAATTTCCATTTCCCAACGACTCATTGATTAAAGGCAAAAGATTTTTCCATTGTAATACTGAGGTATCCTGAAATTCATCAATTAAATAATGACGATAACGCAAACCAATTCTTTCATAAATAAAAGGAATTGGTTGTCCTGCAATTTCCTGATGAATACGTTTATTAAACTCTGAAATGTGAACTTGTTGTGTTTCCTCTATAAATATTTGAAGCAAGGTTTTTATTTCAGTAATTAGTGCCCATTCAAAAATTTTATCATAAATAAGTTTACGTATAATGTATTTTTTAGATAACGTTGCAATCTTGAGAACTATGTCCGACAGATAAGGAGAAATACTATCAATAGAGGATTTAGAACTTTCATCTAATGATTTACCATACCATATGTCATCATTAATTGCTTTTTTAACATAAGAATTTGGAGATAAGTCATTTATAATGTTATTAAATTTCCAATTTTTTATTTTTAACAGATACCCTCCAACACCCTGTACTCCATGATAAAAACTTTTTATGTCAATTGCATTTTTTTCAATTATATCAACTCCATCTGAAGCCACACTAACTAATTCATTTTTAATATTCCTAAGACTTTCGGCAATAGTATAAATAACTTTCAGAAGCTCATCTGAAGTATGTTTGGTAAGTTCACCTCCATGGAGAATAATGTCTTCGCTAAATTGTTTTTTTATAAACTCTGTCAGATTTTTAGTCAAATCATAACTTTTTTCTTCATCAATTTTTTTCAAAACAAAGCGTGTGATGATTTCTGTAAACGCTTTATCCTTACCAATTTTACCGTAAATATTTTCAATAATAAAAGGAATAATATCATCATCATCAAGAATAACATCAAATCCCTGTGGTAATTTTAAATCGTTGGAAAAAGTTCTAACAATTTGATGTACAAAAGAGTCGATAGTGCTAATACCAAAATCATCATATCTGTGAATAATCAGGCTGCGAAGTTTCAATGCATTTTTAGATAGTAATTCTTTAGAAAGTCCCAATTCAACTATTAACAATCGGATAATTTCGTGGTTATAATCATTATCAGATAAAAGATTAAGCACCTCTAAAACCCTTGATTTCATTTCATTGGCAGCCTTATTAGTAAAAGTTATCGCCAATACGCTATGAAACAGAGAAGGATTTTTCAAAGTAATTTTCAGGTATTCCTTCACCAGAGTTGTTGTCTTTCCTGATCCGGCAGAAGATTTATAAACCAGAAAATTTCGCATTATAATTTTTTTAATTGGTTTGATTACAAATATTAATGAAAAGAAGTAGGTTATTTTTTACTAAAATAATAATTTTATCAATGGATACCCAGTATTAATAATAATTAATACAAACAAACATTATTATTTATTCTTTTTTACTGATTTATGTTTTTTCTTTTTTCGTTTACCAAATATTTCGGCGATATTGTTAAAAGATTTCTGGAAAGCAATACCCACTCCTTGTGTATATGGAGAAATTTTATCATAATTATTATAATAATACCATGAATTAACATTAGAGTGATTGAAAGCCTTAAGCATCCAGGTTCCGTCTTTTGTAAGTTTATATCCTATATCAACATCACCGACAAGATTTGATGCAGAGCGTTTTTGACGATCATAAGACATGCCGAAATTTCCATTAATTACAAGTCTTTCATCAAAAAGTTGAGTGGATAAAGCAACATCAAACTCTTCCTTAGTAAGTCTGGATCCGGGATTATAACTTAAGCCCACATCAAGATTCTGACTAAAACTGGATAGTAACCCGCTAAGTTGATTAGTCAATATATTATAATAAGATGATGTTAAATTAACATTAGAACGATTATTCGGGACAAATGATTTTAGCACTAGTAGAGAAATCATTTCCTGGTTCATTAGCGCCTGGTTTGTGGTATCTAATTGGGCATATGCCATTCTTTGGAGGTCAGGATCCAGATCTGGAAATTTAATCTGAAATTTCATTTGTGGGTTAAGCAAATCTTTTGTTAAAACTACATAGCAATCAACATTAACTCTGTTTCTATAGTTTGATGTAGTGTCGATAGTAACACCTAAAGTGCTTAAATCAGCTTTTACTTTATAAAGACCTCTTAAATTGACAGTTGCTTTATAAGGATCCCCCGTCCATGAAATTCGTCCTCCCTTAACCAGAGAAAAATGTTTTTTAATAAAATCTGCAAGAGTTAAGTCAAACGACCCCTTATCCACTATATAGTCTCCTGCCAAACTCACATTACCGGCAGAATTTACCGAAAGATTTAAACCACCTTGCCCTTGTGATTGAATATTACCTAACCCATATGGAAGAAAAATTGTTAATAATGCATTAGGGTTAACATTCATATTGATATTAATTTCATATTGACTAGGTGGCGGTTTAGGGATATTTAGTACTGTTACTTTTTTCCTGTGTTTCTTTATTTTTAGTGGAGGCTTTACAAAACTTATAAATTTTTTATCTGATATTTCACCCGTATAATCTAAGGGCAATATAACTGAAGTTCCGGCATCTGTACTGGCATTTATATTAAGATTAATATTATCAACAGGCCCGGTGATAAATATATTACCAGAGGCAATCGCAGTACCATAATAAACATCTCCTGGTTTCCTTTGTGTATTAAAAAACAATAATCGTTTTGTATTAACCGAAACATCAAAGGCAGTATTTTTAAAACCAGGGAAAAGTAATTTTCCTGAAACATTAGCTATATTACCTAAGGTATCTCTTAAAATAAAATTACCAAAATCAACATCATTTTTATTTAAGGTGAACCTTGCTTTTGGTATAAAATATTTAGTATTTAAATAATTCACTTTCAACGAGGTACTATCTAGAGTAATGTAACCCCTAAACTCAGGCTTTGTAATCAATCCAAACAAATGTATTTTACCACTTGCTTTCCCATTCAATTCTGTAACATATTCTCTAACAAATGAATTAATACCATTTATTTTAATAGTATTTAAGGATATGTTTAAATCTAGTTGACTTGTATCCCGGTAAGGGAAGTAAAAACCATCCATCCCAAATATTTTTTTATTTTCTCCATTTACATTTTTTATGACTTGTGATTTAATAAATGCTGAATTATTTACATTATCCCAGGTACTTAACAAATATGCAGTTCCCATTCCTGTTTTATTAAACGACAACCCCTTAATGGTTAAATTTCCAACTCTTGAAAGAGTTTTACCGGTTTTTGTCATATTTAGGTAACCGTTAATAATACCATCCAAATCGAAGCCAGCATAATGCCAAACCATATCCAAATTTGATAAATTCCAATTTGAAAAAACTATTTCCAATGAATCTCCCGATTTTTCAGGGATTTTTCCTTTGATATCAACTAAAGAATTACCGCCATGAATAGTGAAATTTTTAAATTCCCATCCTGTAGGAGATAAAAACATTCTATTCTTAGGGTTTATCCACCATAAGGTATCGTTTACAAACACTCTGGTTTTAGAAAATTTTAGTAACTCTGAATTCTTTTTCAAAGAAAAAACACCATCAATTTCTCCAATATTTTTCTTTTTAGACTTTAAATTATCCCAGTCAAAAGCAAAACGAAGGGAGTCAGTAAAAACTTTTAATTTAAAAGCTAAGCTGTCGAGGCCGAAAACTGATTTATCTTTTTTGGTACTATCCTTTAAAATCAAGTGAGAGATATTTAATCCTAATTTTAAAGAATCCGGTTTACCATTTGCTGAAATAAGGTTATTACGAAATTCTATACCCTGATATTTTATTAAATTAGAATTAAACCTTGCTTTAATAGAAGGCTTATAGAAATTCATTTGTGCTTCCAACATAGTGTTAGGACTAATGTTAAGTCCTTTGATAAACTGCTCTCCAATAATTTCAGGTTCCCATAACTGAACATTTAATGCTAAATTTTTTGATTTTAATTTATTTGTTACTCCAAAATAAGGAACCCCTTTATAAAAAGAATGTAATAATTTCTGAATAGAAAAACTTATATCGCCAAAATCAAAATCTCCTGTCATTTGCACATTTAAAAGATCTGAAATCAAGTTCCAATGCTGTCTATTTGAAGTACCTGATTTTTTTACAATTAAAGTTTTTACAGGATAATTTATAGTATCAAAAATAAGATGAGTATTTCTTAATGAAAGACTGCCAATAAGAGATTGTAAATCCATACCCTTAAATGTGAAAGTTCCTTCAGAAACAATATGAAATTTCTTTTCTTTCCAAATTCCTAAAGACGCAAAGTCAGCTTTATTTATCTTCAGCTTATAATTAAAAGAAGGAACCTTATTTAATTTTGTTATGCCATTAATTAGTACTTTAAGGTTAGGATCATCAATTTGTAAATTATTGTTAAGTATCTCATTATCTATAAAACCATGATATGCCAATTTATGATAAGAATATCCTAAAAAGTCAATAGAATGAATGTAAAACCTTCCCCAGTTATTGTTTTTACCCGGTTGGGCAGGGTTATAGCGTAATGCAGCCTCAAGAGTTACTTTTCCCAATGGAATACTTTTTAACAACATTTCATTTAAAGGAAATTCACGTGCTTTAACATCCAGCCCTAACCGAAATTGCCCGCTTTTTTTGCTAAACAGAGAAATATCAAAATTTATAATCCCTGAATCAGGAGACTGAATATTTATACCTGAAATAAAGTTATCATAATAGCCATTAAAATTTCCGGAAATATTAAAATCTTTTAAATGCTGAATAATTTTCGGCATTTGAATAGTCATTTTTTGCGGTAAAAGAAAAGCCTGAATATCATTTACTGTAGTTTTCAACTTAGAAATATTTCCGGTTATTTGAGTGGTAAAGAAATCAGGAAGACCTTTCATAGAAACATTTCCGGTAAAATTGGTTGCTTCCCCAAAACCAATATTCATATTTTTAGTATGAAAATTATTAACTGTTCCCAATGCCTTACCGCCATTAATCTTTAAAACATTCTTCATGTCAAATAGTTCCTGTGCAAAATAACCCAAGTCAGACATATCAAGGATTGACTTTTTTAACGTTGCATTCATTCGAACACTATCAATATAATAAGCATAAGTATTCCAGCTTTTTGCCCGCATTGAATAATTTAACTTTAAATGAGAATGATTTGTTTTAATATCGATACCATTAAAAACAAATATTTTAGGACTAACAATAATATCAGATTTTAAATTTATTATTTTAAATCCCGATCGTTCAACTGCAGAGAACTTTTTTAATATAAAATGAATAGAATCATCAACAAGGCTGAATTTATCGGCTAATATTCTGCCATCATTCATTTGTAAATTTTCAAAATCAATCGTATGAGGAAGAATTTTATTATGAGCATTAGAATTTTTTAATTGAAAACGGACGTTATTTAAATCTAAATGGTCTATCTTAAGTTTAAAAGGAGTTCCTTTACCGGGAACAGTATCATGAGGAAGAAGAAAATTAAGAAATTGAATAAATGTATATTCCTTATCTCCGGGAGGAATATATAATCGAAAATCCAGGCTGTCAATTTTTACAGAGTGCAGATTTAACCTTCCTGTTAAAAGTTCAAAAAAATTTAATTTCACTTCCAGGCTGCCTGCATTTAAAATAGGATTTCCGGAGGTATCATTTAAGAAAACTCCAGAAGCCGTAAAACCATGTAATAAATTAATATTTATTGTTTTTATTCCCATTGCCGAATGGGTTCGATAAGCAATATTCTTTGTTACTTCATTGGCAATAAATGTTTGTATCCGTGGCTGGCGAACAAGAAAAGCAAGTAAAACAAGCAATATCAGTAAACTAAGTATTATAAACACCAAAGCTCCGATAATCTTTTTTTTAATACTTTTGCTATGTTTTTTTTCTTTCAAATGAGTATATATATATTAGGTATAGAATCTTCTTGCGATGACACATCGGCAGCTGTTTTAAAAGACCAGCAAATATTATCAAATATCATTGCAAATCAAAGTATCCACCAGTCTTTTGGAGGTGTAGTTCCTGAATTAGCTTCAAGAGCTCACCAGCAAAATATAATTCCCGTAGTTGAAATCGCTTTACGTGAAGCAAAAATAAGGAAAAATCAATTGAATGCCATTGCTTTTACAAGAGGCCCCGGATTATTAGGTTCATTATTGGTAGGCACCTCTTTTGCAAAGTCGTTTGCAATGGGTTTAGGCATTCCTATTATTGAGGTTAATCACCTGAGAGCACATATTTTATCACATTTTGTCAAAGAAAAAGAAGGACAAAAAATGCCATCTTTTCCTTTTCTGTGCTTAACAGTTTCCGGAGGTCATACTCAAATTGTTAAAGTATCAAGCCCTTCAAAAATGGAAATACTGGGAACAACTATTGATGATGCTGCCGGAGAAGCATTTGACAAAGCTGCAAAAATAATGGGATTACCTTATCCGGGAGGGCCACAAATAGATAAACTTGCTGCCAAAGGCGATCCGCTAAGATTTTCTTTTCCTGAACCAAAAATTCAAGGATTAAATTATAGTTTCAGCGGTTTAAAAACTTCCTTTTTATATTTTATAAGAGACAATTTAATAAATGATCAGAATTTTATTGAAAAAAACAAATCAGACCTGGCAGCATCCATTCAATACACAATAATAAAAGTTTTATTAAGCAAACTAAAAAGAGCTTCAAGAGAATCTGGCATTAAAGAAATTGCAATTGCCGGAGGGGTATCAGCAAATTCAGGGTTAAGAAAAAGTTTAATGGAAACTGCCAGTAAAGAAAAATGGAATGTTTATATTCCAAGTTTTCAGTTTACAACCGATAATGCCGCAATGATAGCTATTGCCGGATATTTTAAATACCTTGATAAGGATTTTGCAACACAGGATATAACTCCTTACGCAAAAAGCAAACTTTAATTACAAAAAATCTAAAAAAAATAATAATTCAATATCAATATTTATATCTTTGTCTCAATTCAAGTAATGATAAAAATGATAAAAAATATTAAACATATAAAACATAGTAAACCGAGCATATTACGCGACCGGTAATAAATGTTATTTTTATAAACTATCATAAAAAATAAACCCGGTCAAAAACTTGACCGGGTTTTTTTATGCTTAATTCAATCAAAACAAAATGAAGGTTTTAAAATTTGGAGGTACCTCGTTAGGAAATTCCGAAAGAATTAAAAATGCAGTTGAAATTGTATTACAAGAAAGTAAAGCATTTGTTGTCTTGTCAGCAATGAGTGGTACTACAAACCGGCTTATTGATATAAGTGATCATGTATTAAAAAATAATAAGCAAAAAGCACTTAAGTCTGCTTACAAACTTAGAAATCAATATCATTCTATTGCCGCAGATTTACTGAAAGAGCCTGAAAAAGCAATAGAGCAGATTAATAAATACTTTGCAATTTTAGAAAATCAAATCCAAGTATCGCCAAAACCATATACAGAAAAGCATATAGTTTCATTTGGCGAACTTCTTTCTACAAATTTATTCTATCAGTATTTAAAACAAAACAACATCAAAAGCACGCTTTTAAATGCTACTGAGTTGATTCGTCTGAACAGTAAAAATGAACCGGAAGTTGAAGATATTAAAAGCAAATTAGAAAATAAGATACAGCTATATAATGAATCAAGAATATTTATTACTCAAGGATTTATATGCAGTGATATAGAAGGAAACATTTCTAATCTTGGCCGGGGAGGCAGTGATTATTCAGCTTCATTATTTGGAGCTGCCCTTAATGCAGATGAAATTCAAATATGGACTGATATTGATGGTGTACAAAATAATGACCCAAGGATTATTGATAGCACACAACCCATTAGAAAATTGCTGTTTGATGAAGCGGCAGAACTGGCATATTTTGGAGCAAAAATTCTTCATCCCTCATGTGTTTTACCGGCTAAAGAAAACAATATTCCTGTTTTATTAAAAAACACTCTTCATCCAGACGACCCAGGCACATCCATAAGTAAGAAAACAGAAGGAACAGGTTTTAAAGCAGTAGCTGCAAGAGATAATATTACAGCTATACGCATTAAATCGAGCCGTATGTTACTGGCTTATGGCTTTTTAAGAAAAGTTTTTGAGGTTTTTGAAAAATACGAAACTCCAATTGATATGATTACAACATCTGAAGTAGCAGTATCATTAACCATTGATAATGAAATACATTTAAGCAAAATTATAGCTGAATTACAGACATACGGCACTGTATCAGTTAACAATAATAAAACAATTGTTGGAATTGTAGGAAATATAATGGCTGAAGAACCGGGGCATGCGGAAAAACTTTTTAGCGCCCTGGCAGACATTCCAATCAGAATGATTTCTTATGGAGCCAGTGCCTACAATATGTCCATATTAATTAATACTGAAGATAAAAAACGTACCCTTCAAGCATTAAACGATAACTTATTTAATAGAAGAAAATGATACCAAAAAAACTTATAGAACATATTAAATCTGCAAAAACGCCATTGTACTTTTACAATATGCAATTGCTTAGCCAAACTTTAGAACAGTTAAAAACGGCATCTTCCAAATACGGATATCACATACATTATGCTTTAAAAGCAAATTTTAATTCTAAAATATTAAAAGAAATTAGCAGAATTGGATTGGGTGCAGACTGTGTAAGTGGAAATGAAATTGAAAAAGCACTGGAAAATGGTTTTCCGGCTGAGAAGATAGTTTTTGCCGGTGTTGGGAAAACCAATGATGAAATTTTATTGGCATTAAAAAATAACATTCAAGCTTTTAATTGTGAATCTTATCAGGAAATAATTATTATAAATGACCTGGCAAAAAAAACAGGCAGAAAAGCAAAAATATATTTGCGGTTAAACCCTGATATTATAGCGGACACGCATAAAAATATCACAACCGGAAAGGCAGAGAATAAATTTGGCCTGCAGCCTTCCGAAACAGAGAAGTTTCTTCAAAACAGAGATAATTTAAAAAACATTGAAGTAGAAGGATTACATTTCCACGTTGGATCACAAATCAGTGATATGAATGTTTTTAAAAACTTATGTTTTAAAGTAAACAAATTACAGAATGATTTTTATAAAAAAGGGTTAAATATAAAAAATCTAAATATGGGCGGAGGTTTGGGAGTTGATTATTTAAATCCTAAAGAAAATGCCATCCCTGACTTTCAAAAGTATTTCGATACTTTTCATAATCACCTTAACCTTAAAGCAAACCAGCAGGTTCATTTTGAACTTGGAAGATCCATTGTGGCACAGATGGGAACTTTGTTCTCCAAGGTTTTATATATTAAAGAAGGTTTTCAAAATCCATTTGTAATTATTGATGCATCTATGACCGACTTATTGCGACCGGCACTATATGAAGCATTTCATAAAATTGAAAATCTTTCTAACACAAACAGACCAAAAATCAAAAGTATTTATGATGTTGCCGGTCCCGTATGTGAATCTTCAGATGTTTTTGCCCGAAATATTTCATTAGGAGACACACGAAGAGGAGATATTATTGCGATTTATTCAACAGGTGCCTACGGACAAGTTATGTCCTCTTCTTATAATCTTCGGCCTGCAGCATCAACATTATACAGCGATGAATATTTATTTTAAAAACACATGGGTTTATATTTTAAACCAATCTTATTTGTAATTTTCCTTTTGTCTTAAAAGGTTTAGAAAATAAAGGCAAATTATTATCCGAAAGCTAATTTTTGACTATTTATACCTCTCTTTACAAACTTTAATTATTTTTGTCCACAAATAATTATAAAATAAGATATTTTGAAAAAACAAAACATAAATGAGTTGGATGGTAAAACTCTATATAACTGCGTTATAACAGGAGCTTCCAAAATATTTGACAATCAAAATTATATTAATAAAATAAATGTCTTTCCTGTTGCCGATGCAGATACCGGTACAAATATGGCCTCTACCATGCGTGCTATTATTGAAACAGCAAAATCTGACAATAGTATAAAAATAACTGCCGAAGCCGTTGCAGATGCTGCTTTAATAGGTGCCAGAGGAAACTCCGGAATTATATTTGCACAATTTTTATTTGGTTTTAGTAATGAACTTCCTGACAAAGAGTCAATTTCAATAGAAGAATTTGCTGTCACCATAAAAGGAGCAGTTCAATATGCCTATGATGCCATAGCAAATCCAAAAGAGGGCACAATAATAACAGTAATTAGAGAATGGGCTGAACATTTAATTACCCGTACAGATAAAGAAAACGATTTCTATCACTTTTTAAATCATAGTTTAAGGCTTGCCCGTGAAGCACTGAAAAACACCACAAAACAAATGGATAAATTAGCCAAAGCCAAAGTTGTTGATGCAGGAGCTTTGGGGTTTGTGAATTTTTTAGAAGGAATCGTTGAATACTTAAAAACCGGTGAAATTCCTGACCTGGAAGAATTAAAATCAGTAGTTATTGAATTTAACGAAGACCATCTTGAACACGATCAAATTACTTATAGATTTTGTACAGAAGCTTTAATCAAGGGAGAAAATCTAAATAAAAGTACAATTAAAATTCTTTTAGAAGGATTTGGCGACTCAATGGTTATTGCCGGATCTACAAAAAAAATGAGAATTCATATTCATACAGACAGGCCATGGGATTTATTTGAAAAACTATCTCATGAGGCTACTATCATAGCACAAAAGGTTGACGATATGGTTATGCAAAATGATATTGCTTCCCATCCTTTTTCAAAAATAGCTATTGTAACAGATTCTGCATGCGATTTACCTGTCAGCATAATTGAAAAATATCAAATTCAGATAATTCCACTAAACATTCATTTTGGCAACACTTATTATCTTGATGGAATTACTATGCAACCACATCAATTTTACAAACAACTAGACTCCTCACCTGTTTATCCAACCACGTCTCAACCATCATTTAAAGATTTTTATAATAGATACAATTACCTTTCATCGCATTTTAAGTCTGTTATAGGAATAAATCTGAGTGCAAAATTAAGTGGTACATGGCAAAACAGTTTAAACGCTGCAAATAAAGTTTCAGATCAAACAGGGAAAACCATAGAAATAATTAACAGTAAAAAAGTTTCAGGAGGACAAGGGCTTTTAATACTACGTGCTATAGAGGCTATTGAAAAAGGAAAGACTCATGAAGATATTGTGGCAATGTTACCATTATGGGCACATAAAACAAAACAATTTGCCTCCCTCACAACATTAAAATATCTTGTGAAAAGCGGAAGAATTACCAAAGGAAGAGGGTTAATTGGAAACCTGTTAAATTTAAAACCTATTATAGAAGTTACTTCTGCAGGAATTGTAGAAAATGTTGGAAAAGCCACTTCAAATAAAAAAAGTAGTGATTTGCTTTTTTCAAAGATGGAAAAAGTAATCCGCGGAAAAAAAATATGGGGATATGCTATTAACCATGCCAATAACCAAAAAGCAGCAGATAGAATAGCATATAAAATGGAAATGCTTACAGGTAAAAAGCCAAAATATTTTCATACAATTACGCCTGTTTTAATTGCACATGTTGGTATTGGAGCTGTTTCACTAGCAGTAATGCTAGAATAAAAAAATTATTTCATGTGTTAATAATTTTATTTTTCATTGGCCACATGAAACTTATTATGGATAATCTTTTAGCTTGCCCTGTGAAATACCAAAAATTTCACAGGGTGAATGTAATTTAATAATTATTCAATCATGGACATTTCATTTTAATGAAAAGAAACGTACTTATTTTTCATTCGTAATCATTCTAAATACTATAATTTTATCTATGTGCAGGATTGTTTTCATTAAATTTGCTGTTGGAAAAATTACAGTATATTATGATAACAGAACAGCTTATTAATCCTCGCAGCATTGTTGTTGTAGGAGGATCAGAAAACATTCAGAAACCGGGTGGAAAAGTCTTAAAAAATTTAATTGACGGCGGCTATAAAGGGAAACTGTATGTAATCAACCCAAAAGAAAATGAGGTTCAGGGAATAAAGAGTTATTCCGATCCAAAAGATTTACCGGAAACTGATATGGCAATTATTGCTATTGCTGCAAAATACACTCCCGAAACTGTTGATTTCCTTGCTAAACACAAAAACACCAAAGCATTTATAGTACTTTCTGCAGGATTTAGTGAAGAAAGCGTTGAAGGCAAAAAATTAGAAGATAAACTTGTTGAGACTGTAAATAAAGTTAACGGGTCTTTAATTGGCCCCAATTGCGTAGGAGTTTTAACTCCTAACTATCATGGCGTTTTTACAGAACCCATTCCAAAAATACATCCCGATGGTTGCGATTTGATTAGTGGTTCAGGAGCTACAGCATGCTTCATTATGGAAGCCGGAATTCCAAAAGGACTCACTTTTAATCAGGTTTTTTCTGTTGGAAATTCAGCTCAAATGGGTGTTGAAGATATTATACAATACATGGATGAAAATTTTGATCCGGAAAAAGATTCGAAAATAAAACTTTTATACCTTGAGAAAGTAGAAAAACCACAGCTATTACTAAAACATGCAACATCTTTAATAAAAAAAGGATGCCGCATTGCAGCTATAAAAGCAGGATCATCAGCAGCAGGAAGCAGAGCAGCATCTTCTCATACCGGAGCACTGGCAAGTCCGGATGCTGCGGTTGAAGCCCTATTCAGAAAAGCAGGAATAACAAGGTGCTATGGAAGAGAGGATTTAATTGATGTTGCAACCGTTTTAACTTATCCCAAATTAAAAGGAAAAAATATAGCCATTATTACACATGCCGGTGGCCCCGCAGTGATGCTTACAGACAAGCTTTCTTCCGGAGGACTTAGTATTCCCGTATTAGAAGGAAAAGCAGCCGAAGAATTAAAGACAAAACTTTACCCTGGATCATCAGTAGCGAATCCAATTGACTTTTTAGCCACAGGAACAGCAGAACAACTGGGAATAATAATTGATACCATCCATAAAGAATTTAAAGACATTAATGGAATTGTAGTTATATTTGGGACTCCGGGATTATTTAAAGTTTTTGATGTGTATAAACTACTAAATCAAAAAATGAAATCTCTAGATAAGCCAATTTTCCCTGTTCTCCCATCAGTAACTACTGCTAAAGAAGAAATAGAGGATTTTATAAAAAAAGGAAATGCTTATTTTCCTGATGAGGTTTTGCTTGGAGAAGCCCTGACGAGAGTATACAACACCCCCAAACCGGCAATGACAAATATAAAATCTAATAAAGATATTAATAAAAATAAGGTTCGTGCTATTATTGACAACTCACCAAATGGTTATTTAAAACCTGAAACTGTCGGAGAACTTCTTGATGCAGTTATGATTCCCAGAGTTAAAGAATTTATTGCCACAACAATGAAAGAACTGGATACCATAGAAAAAGAGTTATCTTACCCGGTAGTTATGAAAGTTATTGGGCCTATACATAAATCAGATGTTGGTGGCGTACGGTTAAACATAAAAAACAAAGCAGACCTTACAACAGTAATGGGTGAAATGATGAAAATTAAAGACGCAAAAGGAGTACTAATACAACCTATGCTTAACGGGACAGAATTGTTTGCGGGTGTTAAAAGAGAAGGAAAATTTGGTCATTTAATTCTCTTCGGTCTTGGTGGAATTTTTATTGAAATTTTAAAAGATATAAGAACAACACTTGCTCCGGTAGGAAAAGAAGAAGCCCAATACGAACTGAATAAATTAAAAGGACGCAAAATTTTTGAAGGCACCAGAGGACAAAATCCTGTCAATCAATCAGAATTTATTTCTATTTTAACAAAACTTTCTGCTTTAGTACAAGTTGCACCAGAAATTTCTGAAATGGATTTAAATCCATTAATTGCATCAAAAGATAAAGTAATAGCTGTTGACGCAAGGATTAGAATTGAAAAGTAAACCTCCAAAATATTTTAATAACTTTGTATAGTGAAACCGGACATTTCTTATCTCAAAACAAATTGTATTTATTATGAAAAAAACACCCATTGATTATAATATTGTTCAAGAAAAAATAAAACAAAGCGGATTAAAATCCATAGGAAAAGCTTCTATACGAGAAATAAAAAAACTAATTGACCAGATTGAAGATGCAAGTGGCGAAAAATTTATCAGGATGGAAATGGGAATTCCAGGACTCCCACCGGTTAAAATTGGCGTAGATGCTCAAATAGATGCCCTTAACAAAGGTATTGCAGGGATATATCCTGATATTCAAGGCGTTTCCGAACTAAAGAATGAATTTTCAAAGTTTTTAAAACTATTCATGGATGTAGAAGCAAAGCCGGAAACATGCATCCCCACTGTCGGATCAATGCAGGGAAGTTTTGCTGCCTTTTTATGTATGAGCAGAACCAATAAAAATCAAGATTCTACCTTATTTATGGATCCTGGATTTCCGGTTCATAAAATGCAACATAAAGTACTCAATCTTCGTTATGAAAGTTTTGATGTATATAATTTCAGGGGAGAAAAACTAAGAGAAAAACTTGAATCATATTTTAGCACAGGCAGGTTCCATTCCGTTTTATATTCAAACCCCAATAATCCTTCATGGATATGTTTTACAGATGAAGAATTAAAGATTATTGCTGAAGTTGCTGATAAATACAAAGTTGCAATATTAGAAGACCTGGCTTATTTCGGAATGGATTTCCGAAAAGATATTTCCGTTCCGGGAAAACCTCCTTATCAGCCTACTATTGCAAAATATTCAGATAATTATATTTTATTTATTTCCAGTTCAAAAATATTCAGTTATGCAGGTGAAAGAATTGGAATGATGGTTATTTCTGATAGATTATTTAATATGAGTATTCCCGACTTAAAAAGATTTTACACCACTGACAGGCTGGGATATTCATTAATATTTGAAACACTTTACCCTTTAAGTTCAGGAACATCTCATTCAGCTCAGTATGCTCTGGCTGCAATTTACAAAGCAGTAAATCAGGGCAAATTCAATTTTGTGGAATATGTAAAAGATTACGGAGTTAAAGCACATGAGATGAAAAAATTATTTACAGAAAATGGCTTTAAAATAGTATATGATAAGGATCTTGATCAGCCCATAGCCGACGGTTTCTATTTTACTTTTTCATATCCCGGTATGGATTCAGAATTTTTATTGAAGGAGCTTGTTTATTATGGAATCAGCGCCATATCACTACTTATTACAGGAAGTTCTCATAAAGAGGGAATAAGAGCATGTACATCCCTCATTCGTCATGATCAAATGCCTGTTTTAAAAGAAAGACTGATACAATTTCATAAAGATCATCCTGTTAACCTGAGTTAGACATAATAAAAAAGGTGATATTTATAATATCACCTTTTTTATTTATATTCATTACTTAGCAGGTGGAGAATAAATATTGGAATTAACTCTGTAACCTGCCTTATCGGAATACCAATCCGGATATTGACTTCCTGCTGATTCTGCCCATGTGGCAAAATGATTGTAAGCATTTAATATTGCAACTTGCTCAACCGGATATGCAAAGGAAACCGGTATATCAAGTGCCCAAGGAAGGTTGTTTGCAGTTTGATAATATTTACCCGTTGCAGGATCAGTATCATCAGCCATTGTTTTAAAATAAGCAGGATTAGCTAAATCTGTAGGTTTATGTCCTGCCAAATGAACCTCTTTACCCCTATCTTTATTAATTATCATAAATGGATTATAAGGAGCGGTACCTGTTACCTGCTTTGATACAGGATTACTATATACAACATGAAGTTGATTAGTATCAGGTAATACATAAGGTACATTTTCTTTTGTATTAATAAATGCTGAATTTGAACTTCCAATCATACTAAAAGCATCATCAAAAAGAATAATTACCGTATTGGTTTGTCCTTTCTCAGTACCATTGGTATTATTTTGAATATAGTTTTGTGTATATCTTGTTCCTGACACACTTTCAACATTTGTAGGATCACCGCCAAGCATTAGTCCGAAACCGTTAGTAAGACTGGCACCTACAGCTCTAACAGAATAACCCATATAAAATTCAACTAATTTATTTTCTGCATTCAAAACCGATTTGTAATGATAATCAACAACTAAATCGTTAAAATCATAATCTCCCATTCCCGGCCATAAATCTTCAAATGCCAAGGTACCCCAATCTGTCTTATTAGGATAATATACATTAAAGGCTCTTGTAGCATCATTAGGATAATCGTCTAATTCATCATTTACTCCATCTCCATCGCTATCAGCAACAGGACCGGTAACAATGACATTATCAAAATAAACAGATGAATTAGATGCTAAATCCCAACTCCATAACAACACATTTACTTTGACAGTATTGGCAGGCATAGTAGCAGCAATTGTTTTTGTTTTCCATTGACTGGAAGGGTAATTGTATCTTACATAAAAATATTCTAAAGCATTTCCCTGCGAATCAACCGGAATCAGGTATAACCAAGAATACAGTCTGCTTTTATTACCTACACTTTTTATATCAGCTGAAAGTGTTATTAAATCTCCTGGATTAGCATTAACCATTTGTGATGCACCACCATACCAATAACCATTAGAATAAGGAGTCCTAATAACATGATTGCTACCATCAGCGTGCCATTCCATATTACCAGAATAATAATGGGTGAAATACCATTTTCCATCAACCGGATGCGAAGAATACCACCTGCTGATTTGTCCAAAATTATCAGCTTCAAAATTTCCATTCTGAATAATGTTAGCAACTGAAGATTTTGGAGAGTCGAATACAAGATTATTATTTGAATAAGCATAAGTAGACTTTGTGGCAGTAGAAATGGCAGTATCAGGAGGATTGTTTCCATAATTTTCCCCAAAATTAACTACAACCCCTCCGGCTTTTGTCCCCACACCTGGCAAAGCCACTTTTGCATTACCCGCAATTGTCTGAATATATATCGAATCTAAAGCTGTAGGAACACGAAGCTTTCCATCATACATCCCTTGATTATCAAAGCTTCCTGCAGTTATAAGCACACCACCCTCTGCTGGGCTACCAGTATAAAAGTTAACACGGCTCCTGTTATTAATAAAATTAATTGACGAAGGCATATTAACGGTAATATCTTCAATTTTTGAGGTGTTAAAAATAAAACCGTTTGGAACGTTTAACTTAGTCATAGGATTTTCCTTTGCTGGTGCCGGCAAGGGATTCTTATTACAAGAGGATAATCCAAAAGCCAGAATTACTGTAAGTCCTAGCAGAGCAAAAATAATCTTGTTATTAATTTTCATTTTTTTCATTATTTTATTCAAAATTAAAGGTAAAAAATATAAATCACAAATATATTTATAATATTTTTAGATTTATTATACCAAAAAAGATGCCAAAACTAAAACATAAAAATAAAATATTATCAATCAATTAAATACAAATAGTAATTATAATTTATTTTATTCCCATTTTGAGAGTAAATTATTATATCGAGACTCATTTAATAATTAATTATTCTTCTTAAAAAAGAATTACAGTATTATATTTTATAAAAAATATAATTACAATCGATTGAAATACAGCAAAGAAATTAAATAACATTTTTTAATAAAAAACTAACACATTAATTTCAAACGGCAGGCATATTCGTTAACAGTATTGCTTACTTTTGTAAAAATAAGTTTGAAAAAACATTGAAAAAAGCCTAATTATGGGATACATTCATTTTGATAAAAATCAATTAGTAAATTTAAATTTTACATTAAGCAGGGAAAAGCTTAGAACCAATCGGGCAGGCGGCTATGCCAGCTCATCTCTTATTAACTGTAATACCAGGCGTTACCATGGTTTATTAGTAGTTCCGCAACCTCTTATTGATGATAATAATCATGTTTTACTTTCCGGGATTGATGAGGATTTAATTGCTAATAATTATGAATTCCACCTTAGTTCAAGAATGTATGATGGAGGAATAATGGAACCCAAAGGGCATAAATACATGCTTGAATATGATATGGATCAGAATCCAAGTTTGGTTTATCAATTAGGTAATATCCGTTTAGTAAAAGAAATGATATTTGCTCAAAAAGAAGATAGATTTTTAATTAGATATACTCTTAAAGAAAGTCAGACTTCTGTAAAAATGAAGGTTAGACCTTTTCTTGCATTTAGAAATGTTCATTCACTTACAAAATCTAATGTTTATGCAAACACTCATTATAAGCCTGTACAAAATGGAGCCAGTTGGCAAATGTATCCCGGCTATTCAAAAGTGTATTTACAATTATCTAAAAAAAACGAATATATACACACTCCGGATTGGTACTATAATGTAGAATACATAAGAGAAAAGGAACGTGGGTATGATTATTTAGAAGATTTGTTTTGCCCGGGTTATTTTGAATTCTCACTAAAACCTGGAGAAAGCATTATAATTTCAACAGGATTAGAAGAAAAAGTTCCTTCCGGTTTTAAAAAACAATTTGATAACGAAATAAAAAAACGTATTAAAAGAGATAGTTTCGAAAATTGCTTACTTAATGCAGCCGAAGAATTTTTTGTCCACACAAAGCGAAATGTTGAAATTATTGCAGGATATCCTTGGTTTGGCAGATGGGGACGAGATACTTTTATTTCCCTTCCAGGGCTTTCCTTAGTAAAACAAGATGATAAAATCTTTCATGAAGTTTTAAAAACTATGTTGAAAGAATTAAAAAATGGACTATTTCCCAATTTAGGACATGGTAAAAATGCAAGTTATAATTCTGCCGATTCATCTCTTTGGTTTTTATGGGCATTACAGCAACACTATAATAAATTTAATAAAGCAAATAAATTGTGGGAAATGTATGAAAAGCCCATAAAATCAATTCTTAACAATTATAAAAAAGGTACTCTTCACAATATAAAAATGCAAGATAACGGACTTTTATGGACCGGGGAAAAGGGAACTCCTGTAACATGGATGGACGCAATTGTAAATGGAAAAGCAGTAACTGAACGGAGTGGTTTTGCTGTGGAAATAAATGCATTATGGTATCAGGCAATTGTTTTCAGCTTAGAGATTGCCAAAAAATCAAGAGATGATTCATTTGTAAACAGATGGAAAAAATGGCCTGAAATTATTCGAAATTCTTTTGTAGATAATTTCTGGGATAAGGATAAAGGTTACCTTGCTGATTACACAACTCAAGAAAACAAAGATTTTTCCATAAGGCCAAACATGGTTATTGCTGCCGGGCTTACATACTCGCCTCTTGATAACTTAATGAAACAATCTATATTGGAGATAGCCAAAAAACATTTACTTACACCAAGAGGATTAAGGACTTTGTCGCCTCAATCGGAATTATATCGTGGCAAATGTATAGGAAATCAACAGGAACGCGATCTTGCATATCATCAAGGCACTGCTTGGCCATGGTTATTAGGCTTTTATGCTGAGGCATGGCTATCAGTATATGGACAAACCGGGAAGGAGTATATTAGGTCTATTTATTTAAATTTTGAAGAAGTAATGACAGAAGCAGGAGTAGGAACCATATCTGAAATTTATGATGGAGACCCCCCATACACAGCTCGCGGAGCTATTTCTCAAGCATGGAGCGTTGCAGAGCTATTAAGAATTAAACAATTAATAGATTAAAAAATATAATTAACCTGCATAATAATGATTAAAACCACTAAAAATATTAACCCATGAGAGTTTTAATGTTTGGATGGGAGTTTCCCCCTCACATAACAGGCGGACTAGGAACAGCCAGTTATGGGATCACTAAAGGATTAGTAAAAAATGGCACTGAAGTTATTTTTGTTGTTCCGAAAGCCTATGGTGACGAGGATAATAGAACAGTTATTTTAAAAAACGCTTCAGAGATTCCTTTTGACTTTAAAGATGAAGAATACAAAGAGTACTGGAATAGAATTAAATACCTTGAAATTGGGTCTAATATTGTACCTTATGTCGCTCCTGAAAGGTTTCAGCAAACTGTTGAAAAAAATATTAAAACGGGAGAAGAGTTTAAAAGTCATGTTTTTTCCAGGAATTATGAATTTTCAGGAAAATATGGAAATAATCTAATGGAAGAGGTAGCCCGCTATGCATTAATAGCCTCGGCTATAGCTTTAAAAGAAGATTTTGATATTATTCATGCTCACGATTGGCTAACTTATCCTGCCGGAGTAGCTGCAAAAAAATCAACTGGTAAAAAGCTGGTAGTTCATATGCATGCAACAGAATTTGACAGAACAGGAGGAAATGTTAACCAACAAGTTTACGATATTGAAAAACAAGGTATGGAAGAAGCCGACATGGTTATTGCAGTTAGCAATTTAACCAGGAATATTGTTATTGAAAAATATGGAATTCCTCCTGAAAAGGTGGTAACAGTGCATAATGCAGTGGACCAAAACACTATTCCTGCAGGTAGTTTTATAAAACCATTTAATGAAAAGTTAGTAACTTTTCTTGGAAGGATAACTTTCCAAAAAGGGCCTGATTACTTTATTGAAGCAGCTTATAAAGTTCTAAAAAAATCCAATAATGTTCGTTTTGCCATGGCCGGATCCGGGGACATGTTAGAAAAAATGATTAAACGTGTTGCCCAATTAAAAATTGCAGATAAATTTCATTTTACAGGATTTCTAAAAGAAAATGATGTACAACGAATTTTTTCTCTAAGCGATGTCTTTGTTATGCCTTCTGTATCGGAACCTTTTGGAATTGTCCCGTTGGAGGCAATGCGGTCAAGTGTTCCCGTAATAATCTCTAAACAAAGTGGAGTAGCAGAAATATTAAATCATGCAGTTAAAATTGACTTCTGGGATATTGATGCTATGGCTGATTCCATATACGGATTATGTCACTATGAAGGACTATCCAAAATGTTTATTAAGTATGGAAAAAAAGAAATTGAAAATTTAAAATGGGAAGATACTTCTCTTAAAATTATTGATATATATAAAAATTTATTAAATCGCTAACCCTTTAATATAATTATAATGAAATCTATTTGCTTTTACTTTCAGGTACATCAACCACAGCGTTTAAGAACATATCGTTTTTTTGATATAGGAGAAAAACACGATTATATAGACGAATATAAAAACCGAACTATTTTAAGGAAAGTAGCAGAGAAGAATTACCTTCCCATGAATGCGCTACTTTTAGATTTAATAAAAGAATATGGAAGTAAATTCAAGGTTGCTTTTTCAATTTCAGGCACAGCTATAGATCAGTTTGAGGCTTATGCTCCGGATGTAATGGATAGTTTTAAAGCACTAGCAAAAACAGGAAATGTAGAATTTCTTGCCGAAACTTATGCCCATTCCCTGTCATCATTAAAAAGCCCTGAAGAGTTTACGCATCAGGTAAAACAGCAATCAGCAAAAATTGAAGAGCTTTTTGGACAAAAACCGACCACTTTTAGAAATACTGAGTTAATTTATTCAGATGAAATTGGTGCAATGGTAGCTGATTTAGGTTATAAAGTTATGCTTACCGAAGGCGCAAAACACATAATGGGTTGGCGCAGCCCAAACTACATGTATACCAATGCAATAAACCCAAAACTCAAACTTTTATTAAAAAATTTTCAACTTAGTGATGATATTGCATTCAGATTTTCACAGCAAAGCTGGAATGAATGGCCCCTAACTACCGAAAAGTTTGTAGGCTGGTTAAATAACCTTGACCCTAAAGAAGAAGTTGTTAATCTGTTTATGGATTATGAAACTTTTGGTGAACATCAATGGAAAGAAACAGGTATTTTTGAATTTATGAAAGCTCTTCCGGGACAGGTTTTCTCGAAAACAGATTTTTCTTTTAATACCCCGGAGGAGTTAGGTAAGCTTTTACAACCAGTATCATCTATTCACGTTCCTCATCCCATTTCATGGGCAGATGAAGAACGTGATTTAACAGCCTGGCTGGGAAATGAATTGCAAGATGAAGCATTTGATAAATTATATGCCCTTGAACCAAAATTAAAAAATTGTACAGATCCGGTATTATTAAAAGATTGGTTATACTTACAAACATCCGATCATTTTTATTATATGTGTACTAAGTGGTTTTCTGATGGTGACGTACACAAATATTTTAATCCTTACGGTTCACCGTATGAAGCATTTATAAATTATATGAATGTCCTTTCAGATTTTATTATTCAAATTAATGAAAAATGTAAAGAGTCCTATCAGCAAGAAGAAAATAATGTTAATGAAAAAGAGGATATTAAAAAGTCGGCTTCTGAATTAGTCCATAAAACAGTAAAATACGCTAAAAAAACCGTAATAAAAAAGAAACAGGATTTTGAAAAGAACATCAATATTGAAGATATTAAAAATCTATCAAATGCTTCAATAAAAAAATTGATTAAAGAAACAGATATTGAAACCCTTAGTGCGGCATTAAAAAATGCTGACAAGGAAGTTATAGAAAAAGTATTAACAAACATGGGCAAACGAGCAGGAGAACGGTTTGTCTTACTTCAATCTGAAATTAAAAGAATCAAAAAATCAGATTTAAACAAATATCAAAAAGAGGTTCTTGAAAACGTAAAAAAAATGTTTAAAAAATAAAGCCTTTAATGCCAATTAAATTAGTCTTTTTTAAATAGAAGGCTAACTTATTAAAATAAAATTCAGGAATTCCGGTTTAGAAAATAATGATACACATTGCCATTATGTATTGGTGTGATGATGTATTAAGACAAGTGAACAGGAAAATAATTATAAATATTAAAGTTAATGAAAGCGACAAATATATTTGAAACAGGCTGGGAAGTATGCAACAAGGTAGGAGGAATATACACAGTAATTTCTACCAAATGTAAAAGTATGGTAGAAGAGTATGGAGACAATTATATTTTAATTGGCCCGGATGTCTGGAAAGAAACAACTGAAAACCCTGATTTTATTGAAGATAAAAAATTATTTCCCGACTGGGAATCCGTTGCGGAACAGCAAGGGTTAAAAATTAAAATAGGAAGATGGAATATCCCGGCCAAACCTATTGTTATCCTTGTTGGGTTTACCTATTTATACCCTAAAAAAAATGAAATTTTTGCACATTTCTGGGAAGAATATAAACTTGATTCTCTTTCAGGAGGCTGGGACTATATTGAGCCTGCAATTTTTGGTTATGCAGCCGGTCAGGTCATAGAAAGTTTCACAAAATTTTACCTGACAAAGGGACAGGAAATCGCTGCTCAATTTCATGAGTGGATGACCGGAACAGGTATTTTATACCTTAAAGAAAATATGCCTGCAATAGGAACTATTTTCACAACTCATGCAACAGTTTTGGGTCGTTCCATTGCTGGAAATGGACTTCCTCTTTATGAAAAATTATCAGAATACAACCCACAGAAAATGGCAGAGCAATTTAATGTGATAAGTAAAAATTCACTGGAAACATTAAGTGCCAAACATGCTGATTCATTTACAACTGTAAGTTTAATAACATCTAAAGAATGTGAATATTTTCTTGGAGAAGATGCTGATTTTATTACTTTGAACGGGTTTGATAATCAATTTATTCCTTCAGATGAGAAATTAAAGGAAATAAAAAATTCTGCAAGGAACAAAATTTTAAATATTGCCTCAAAACTTACACAAATCACTTATGATTCTAACACGCATTTAATTCTTAATAGCGGCAGATATGAATTTAAAAATAAAGGAGTAGATGTTTTTATTAAATCACTTGCAAAATTAGACAAAAACCCAAATGTCTCAGACCGGATTATTGCAGTTATAGCTGTTCCCACAGCACATAAGGGTGCCGAAGATATATTTACAGGAAATGTCCTTGAAGGAGTTTCTTCAAAAAATCCTTATTTAACACATAAACTTTCTAGTCCGGAAAATGATCCCATTTTAAAAGCTGTGAAAGAAAACGGGTTGCTCAATAATCAGGAAAACAAAGTACATATTATTTTTATTCCTGCATATTTAAATAAAAATGATGGAGTTATTAATCTATCTTATTATGATTTTCTTCCGGCATTTGATTATACAGTATTCCCATCTTATTATGAACCTTGGGGATATACACCAATGGAAAGTATAGCTTTTGGAATTCCAACAGTAACTACAAATTATGCAGGCTTTGGTTCATGGATTGAAGAAAATTACGGAGATGATACCGAATCTATTCTGGTAGCAAACAGAAAAAAGCTGTCAGACGAAGATGTTGCAAATAAAATTGCAGATAAAATAGCAACTTTTTTTAAATCAGGAGATGAAAAGTCCGCTTCTCAGGAAGCAAAAAAGATTTCCAAAAAATTATTATGGACAAATCTTAAATACAATTATTTTAAAGCCTGGAATCAGGCAATAGAAATAGCAAAAGACCGAAAAGACAGCGACAATCAGCAATGGAAAATACCTGAGAATTTACTTATTGAGCCTATCGGTGATGGAAGCAGTCCCACATGGAAACATGTTATTGTAGAACCCGAATTACCAAAAACATTACTTCCTCTTAAAGAATTAGCATTTAATCTTTGGTGGTCGTGGAATACGGAAGCTGTTGAATTATTTGAAAGCATTGATCCCGTACAGTGGTTGGAAAAAAACAGAAATCCTGTAGTATTTATAGAATCCTTTTCACTGGAAACAATTGAAAAGCTAAGTAATGATGAGATTTTTTTAAAAAAATTAAATACAGTTTATAACTCTTTTAAAGAGTATATAGATGAAGGCAGAAGGAAAAAGTCTGATTTAATAGCATACTTCAGTATGGAGTATGGATTACACAATAGTGTGAAAACATATTCAGGCGGTTTAGGTATACTTGCCGGAGATTATTTAAAACAAGTTAGCGATAGCAATGTTAACCTTGTAGCTATTGGACTGATGTATAGACAAGGATATTTTACTCAGATTATCAGCCACTTGGGTGATCAGATATCAAATTACGACATTCAGGATGCCAGTCAGCTGCCTCTTACATCTGTTAGAGACAAAGAAGGAAATTCAATTCGGGTTTCTGTTGCTTATCCGGGAAGGATAGTAAAAGCAAAGGCCTGGTTATTAAAGGTTGGAAGAGTGCATCTTTATTTATTGGATACTAATATTGCTGACAATAATGATACAGACAGAAAGCTTTCTGCACAACTTTATGGTGGTGATAATGAACACAGGTTAAAGCAGGAAATGCTTTTAGGCCTTGGTGGAATCAGGCTTTTGGAAGAACTAAATATAAAACCCGCAATATTCCATAGTAATGAAGGGCATTCTGCTTTTATTGGTCTTGAAAGGATAAAAAACCTGATTGAAGAGGAACATTTAACTTACGATGCAGCCGTTGAATATGTGCGGGCAACAACTTTATTTACCACACACACACCTGTTCCTGCAGGCCACGACAGGTTTGAAGAACATTTAATACGGGCATACCTATCTCATTTTGCCGATCATTTTTCCATATCATGGGATGAATTTATGGCGTTAGGGAGGTTTAAACCTAAAGATCTTAATGAAAGTTTTTCTATGAGTGTACTTGCCACAAAACTTTCAAGAGAGGTAAACGGAGTTAGTAAGATTCATGGACGTGTTTCCAGAGAAATGTTTCAACCCTTGTACCCAGGTTATTATACTGAAGAAATAAATATTGGGTATGTTACTAATGGTGTGCATTATTTTACATGGGCAGATAAATTGTGGCAAAATTTATATGCTGACAATTTTAACGATGGGTTTATAAAACATCAGTCTGAAGAACAATATTGGGAAAAAATTTATGACGTCTCTGATGAAGACATTTGGAGCAATCGTAAAAAAATTAAAACTCAACTTATTTCTTATGTAAAAGAACATTTAAAACATGATTTAACACAACGGCAGGAAAACCCAAAACTTACTATAAAATCATTGGAATTTATCAATGAAGATTGTCTGATATTTGGATTTGCACGAAGATTTGCAACATATAAACGCGCACACCTATTATTTACTGACACAAATCGCCTGGCTAAAATAGTAAACAACCCTAATCAACAGGTTATATTTCTTTTTGCAGGAAAAGCTCATCCTAATGATAAAGCCGGGCAAGATTTAATAAAAAGAATAATTGAAATCTCAAAACAAGATGCCTTCGTTGGGAAAATAATTTTCCTGGAAAATTATGACATGATAATGGGTAAAACGTTAACAAGTGGCGTTGATGTGTGGCTCAACACACCTACGCGACCATTAGAAGCATCCGGAACCAGTGGAGAAAAAGCAGTTATGAATGGTGTAATGAATTTTAGTGTTTTAGATGGCTGGTGGGCAGAAGGTTATCGTCCAAATACCGGCTGGGCAATAACTGATTCCAGAACTTATCCAAATCAAGAATTACAAGATCAACTTGATGCGGAAATTATATATAATACAATTGAGAATGAAATTATTCCTACATTTTTCGATAAAAATAAAAAGGGCTATTCTCAAAAATGGATAGATAGAATAAAAAATACTATTGCCACAATTGCACCACATTTTACCATGGAGAGAATGTTAAATGATTATCAAAATAAATATTATATACCATTAGCAAAAAATAGTGATATTTTCAAAAAAGATCACTTTCATAAAACAAGATTACTAGCATTATGGAAACAAAAAGTTTTGCAAAATTGGGAACAAATTAATGTTGAGTCAATTTCAATTCCAGATACAAAACACAGGCATCTAACCTACGGAAAACACTTTTCAGCAAAAATAATTATCGATTTGGCAGGACTTTCTGTTAATGATATTGGAATAGAAATAGTAATGGGAACGAAAATAGATAGTGATATTCAAAATATTTTATTTAAAAAAGAATTAAAAGGAAAACAAGAAAAAGAAGGAAGAGCAATTTATTCTTGCAGATTCCCACTAACTATAGGTGGTAAGATTAATTATTCATTCCGAATTTTTCCAAAAAATGAAATGCTATCTTCCAGAATGGATTTCCCCCTTGTTAAGTGGATATAAATACATAAAAATACTTTCTTTCTATATTTAAAAGAATAGGAAGAAAGTATTTTCATAATTTATCACCTTCTTTCATCTCACCTTTTAATTTCTTTTTTAATCCAATTTTTTCCCTTATAATTTTAGTACTATAGTCCATTTCAAAACCAATTAAAATAATCAGAGAATTATAATATATCCAAACAAGAAGTAAAATTAATGAACCTATAGAACCATATAGCAGATTATACCGAGAAAAGTTCTCAAAATATAACTTTAGCAATATTCCACCACCAAGAAATAAAAATGTAGCAAAAAGAGATCCTATTGTAATAAATTTATATTTTATTGAAGTAAGGGTCTTTAATTGCCCAAAATAATACAAAATAGATGTACTGAACATTGCAGCCATTAATATGATAAGCCACCGTATAACTTGTAAAGCCAGAATAGACAAACTGCTAGTAATAATTTTGTTAACCACTAACTCTTTAATCATTAATTCACCAAAAGCTAAAAGGGATACAGAAACAAATGTTAATAACGCTAAAATAATCATTAAAAAGAATGCCACAATTTTTTGTTTCCACCATGGTCTTGACACAGGTTGGTGATAACTTTGATTAAAACCTTCAATAATAGCATCTACACCATTGGTCGCAAAATAAATAGCTGTAAAAAATACTAAAGACAACAATTTTTGATTGGGTCTGGTTACTACCCCTTCAATAGTACTTTTAACGAGAGAGTATATATTGGATGGAATTAATTCAGAAATCATATCCATTAAATAATCCTGATAATGCAAACTCGTCATAAATGGAATAAGTGTAAAAACAAATAAAATAAAAGGAATCAATGCCAAAAAGAAATTAAAAGCAATAGCAGAAGCCCTATATGTTATCACACCATTAAAAACCCCTTTAAAAAAAATCCGCATTACCAAATAAAGAGGAATCCCGGCAGACCCTGGTATTAAGATAGTCCTATAATAACTCCTCCATTTTATTAAAAATGGCTGCAATGCTTGCTTTAATTTTTGCGGAATAATTTTCATAAAATAATTTAAATATAATTAGCCGCCTATTTTAAATATATAAGTAATCAAATTACAGCTTTTAAACTTATATCAAGACTTTTTATTTGATGAGTTAAAGCACCAATAGAAATATAATCAACACCTGTTTCTGCATACAATCTCAGTGTTTGTTCATTAATTCCTCCTGAAGCTTCAGTTTCATATTTTTTATCAATTATTTTTACAGCTTTCTTCAAATCAGCAGGGCTAAAATTATCCAACATAATCCGGTGTATTCCTCCTACAGAAATAATTTCATGTAATTCTTCAAAGCTCCTTGCTTCAATTTCAATTTTTAAATCAAGGTCATTATTCTCAAGATAAGTATGTATTTTCTCAATAGATTGTTTTATGCCTCCGGCAAAATCAATATGATTATCTTTAATCATTACCATATCATACAAACCAAAACGATGATTATAACCACCACCAGCTTTTACAGCCATTTTTTCAACAAGTCGGTTACAAGGAGTAGTTTTACGGGTATCCAACAATTTCACAGGAAGATCATCAACCATATTTAAAAGAACCCTAGTATAAGTAGCAATACCACTCATCCTTTGTATAAAATTTAATGACAATCGTTCTGCAGATAGCATGGATAAGGCACTTCCGGAAATTTCCATTAAAATATCACCTTTCTCAATTTCTTGTCCATCAGAAACAAACCTGTTAATCTGCAAATTACTGTCAACAGTTTTAAAAACGAGGGCTGCAACATCAATTCCGGCAACAACACCACTTTCTTTGGCAATCATAACCGTTTTTCCTTTTTCTGTTTTAGGAACCAAGGCAAGGGAAGTATGATCACCCTCACCTAAATCTTCTTCAAGGGCTTTATTAATTAAATCTTCTAAATTCATATTCTATACATTAATTAAAGTTCTCCAATTTTTAATAAAATTCTTTTTGAATTTCAATTTGCTGAATAAACAAACCTTTAGGGTCAGGAGAAAACAAAAAATAAGAACTCCAAACAGATTTTCCATTCTTAAACCGTCCAATTATATAATAATTTTCACCGGTAACTCCTGATTTATCAATAAAAAATTTAATTGAGGGGTGCTTTTTCAAAAAGTTTTTTAATCTTTCTTTTGCTGGCTGGGCTTCCAGAAAATCGTTTTTATTATTTATACTTAAGCTTACAAACCCCTTAAAATATTTATTTATTGATGTAATATCATCATTATTTAAGGCAGAGACAATGTCGTTATTTATCTGACTATTATCCTGGTATCCTAAAGAAACAAAAATAAATATAAAAAAAACAGTTAAAATTCTGGTTAACATTTCTATTTTTCTCTTTTTTTTCAAAAGTAATCATTTCAAGGATATTTATTTACTAAAAAAGTTTTTTTATAAAAGCTGAATTTCTATTACATTTGAAGCATATTTTAAAATTTATGAAAAGCAGGAATATAACTTTATTTTTTAGCAGTATTTTATTTTTAATAATTTTATTTCCCGCATGTCATTCATCAAAAAATGACAACAACACTAAGGAATTTAATTCAAGAGTCAAAAAGCTAAATAAAAGTATCAATAAGGTAGACAATACTATTACATTATTTGATAGCTTACAAAATGAGTTAAATAAAATAAACAAGGATTTAGCTGAAGGAAAAATCACTGTTAAAGAAGCCCTAAATAAAAAAAATATTCTGGAAAAAAATCTGGGTAGAAAGGTTGCACGTACAACAAATTATCATCCGGCAAAAAATTTTCCTGATTGGGCAAAAGCATTGGGTTTAACTCCTCCAAAGGGTATGAAGCTGGATTCCGACTATTCCCAAATAACTTCTGTTAACAATCCAGACGAGGGCTTTAACTCTGTTTTAATGGTATATAAAAGCAATTACAATATTGCTATGCAACAAGCCGCCGAAATTGCAAAAAAAGCTCATATTCCATTAATTAAAGAATATAAGGCAGCTTTTGAAATGAAAAAAAAATATAATGAAGAGATTGTAAAAGGAGCCGTTTATATGAATTTTGAACCTGGAGATCCATCACAACCTAAATATGCCATTGCTATTACTGTTGATGAAAATGGTTTATTAACAATTAGTGCTACTAACACTCGTCAAATGGAAAACCAACTAATTAAAGATAAAACTAATTTACCTTAATATATTCATTATAAAAAACACTTCATCTTAATAATTATAAAACATGAATATTGTAGTTACCGGGGCGGGAAAAGGGATAGGTAAAGAAACTGTTATAGAATTGGCAGATAAAGGCCACAAGGTTTTTGCACTTTCCAGAAACATTTATTCATCTGATTTTCCTGAACACCTGCAAAAAAATATTTCAATTCTTCCTTTTGATTTAACCAAAAAAGATTTCACTCCTTTAACAGAATTAATAAAAGATTCATTTAATAAAATTGATGGGTTAATTAATAATGCCGGAGTGTTAATAGCAAAACCTTTTATGGAATTTACAGAAAAAGATTTCGATTATCTTTTTAATGTAAATGTTAAAGCACCTTTTCGTCTTATTCAAGCTCTTTCACCTATGATGTCAAAAAACAGTCATATTTTAAATATTTCAAGTATTGGAGGCTTTCAAGGAAGTGTTAAATTTCCAGGATTATCGTTATATAGTGCAGGAAAGGGGGCTCTTTCAATATTAACAGAGAGTTTAGCTGAAGAACTAAAAGAAAAAGATATCAGGGTGAATGCTTTGGCGTTAGGAGCAACCCAAACAGAAATGCTGGAAAAAGCTTTTCCCGGTTACAAAGCACCACTTTCAGCTCATAAAATGGCTCAATTTATTAGCTATTTTATTCTTAATGGGCATCATTTTTTTAACGGAAAAATACTACCGGTATCGCTTTCAACACCTTAATTCATCAAAATCAGTAAATAAACATGCGATTTATTAAGACAAAAATAGAAGGGAAATTAGGCCGTTTAATACTTGATAATGATAATAAAAGTAATTCTCTAAACTTAACTATGCTTGAAGAATTTAAAGCTGCTTTCGATAATTTTAAACAAGAAAAATGCAGAGTAGTTTTAATTGAAGCAAAACCGAAAGCAAAAGTATGGTGTGCAGGTCTTCAAATCGATCAACTTCCAGACCCTTCATTTGACCCAGTTCCATACGAATATGCGTTGGAAAAAATATTAAAATGTGTGGAAAATTTCCCGGGAATAGTAATTGCTATGATCAGTGGAAGTGTATGGGGAGGAGGATGTGAACTTGCTTTTTCCTGTGATATATTAATAGGTTCTCCATCAGCATCTTTTTCCATAACTCCTGCTAAGATAAGCGCACCTTATAATCCAAATCAGGTAAACCGTGTATTACAACGTGTAGGAAGCAATATTGCTTTGGAAATGTTTTCTACTGCTAACATCATGAATGCCAAAAGGGCAATAGAATTAGGAATTCTTAATCATCTCGTATCAGAAAATAAACTAAAAGATTTTACAAATAATTTGGCTGATAAGATTTTACAAAATGCACCATTAACAATAGCTCTGATAAAAAAGCAGATTCATGAATTAGGCACAAGAACAGTAGAGCAATTAACAGCAGATGAGCAAAACAGAGCACTGATAAAACAAGTTTATAATAGTCATGATTATAAGGAAGGTAAAAAAGCTTTTCTGGAGAAAAGAAAACCAAATTTCACAGGAGAATAATGAATGTTCAAAACTATTTTATCCTTTTTTAAACCCCGGAAAAATATTTATAACAGTAAATATAATTATTTAGAAATAAAACAAGAAAAGGGTAAACAGGTATTAAACTCAACAGATGTTAATTATTCTTTTGGTAGTCTTCATAAGGTTTTTCAGAATACTTTTAAGCATATAAACCTAAATCTGTCGGACATTAAAAATGTATTGATTTTAGGATTCGGAGCTGGAAGTATTGCTCATATTTTAAGGTATGAATATAACTGGAATGGAAAAATAACAGGAGTAGAAATAGACAAAGAAGTAATAAATTTATCAAATAAGTATTTTAAACTTCAGCAATTAAAAAATGTTCAGATAGAAATTACAGATGCCGAATATTTCGTTAACCAAACTACTCAAAAATTCGATTTAATAATAATTGATATTTTTCTTAATCTTGAAATACCAATAAAGTTTGACAGCAATCTATTTATAAAAAAAGTATATGAAATTCTCAATCCGGGAGGCTCTCTTATTTATAACAGATTAGCTATATCTTATTCTGAAAAAGAAAGAACAAAAAAGTTATTAAAAATAATAACCAATCAGTTTTCTACACCAGGCTGTGTAAAAATACTAAACGTAAATAAATTTAATCAGGTTATAGTTTCAAAAAAATGAATGATAAAATAATATATAAAATAGCAGAACTTCTGAATATAGAACCCTTTCAGGTTTCCAACACTTTGAATATGAGCTCGGAAGGCGCGACAATACCATTTATGGCCAGGTATAGAAAAGAGAAAACAGGAGGATTAACAGACCTTCAAATTATTGAATTGATGCAATATTATAAACAGCTTAATGATTTGGAGGACAGGAAAAAAGTAATCTTAAATAGCCTTAAAGCACAAAATATTTCTAATTCTATACTAATACAAAAAATAAAAGATAGCGATTCATTATCTGTTTTAGAAGATTTATATTTTCCTTATCGCCCTAAGAAAAAGACCAGGGCAGTTATAGCAAAAGGAAAAGGTTTAGAACCACTCGCAAAGAAAATAATGGCAGAGGTACATGAAAATCCGGAAAAAACAGCATTAGCATTTATTAATAAAGAAAAGGATATACTTAATGCTGAAGAAGCCCTTAAGGGAGCATCAGATATTGTAGCGGAATGGATAAGTGAAACAGAATGGGTAAGAAACAGTATAAGAAATTTGTTTCATAGGGAAGCAGTGATAAAAAGCAATGTTGTAAAAGGAAAAGAAGAGGAAGCCATTACCTATAAAACTTATTTTGAATGGGAAGAATTTTCTAAAAAAGCTCCATCTCATCGGATATTAGCAATGTTTAGAGGAGAAAAAGAAGGTTTACTTAAAATAAAAATCCTTCCTGAACTAAATAAAATAACAGATTATCTTCAAAAAAAACTTCTACGGGAAGATAATTCTTTTTCTAAAATAAAAGCTAATGCTATTACTGATTCTGTTAAGAGAATCCTTTTTCCATCTATGGAGACAGAATATAGAAAAGAGCTTATAAAAAAATCTGAAAGAGCAGCCGTAAAAGTATTTTCAGAAAATTTACGCCAATTATTGCTGGCACCACCAATGGGAAGAATTAATGTTTTAGCAATTGATCCTGGTTTTCGTACAGGTTGTAAAATTGTTTGTCTTGATAAAAATGGAAATCTCCTCCACAATGAAACCATATATCCACACCCCCCTCAAAAGCAAACCACTTCTGCAATAAAAAAGATAAAATCACTTGTCTCAGCTTATAATATAGAGGCTATATCTATTGGGAATGGTACCGGGGGAAGGGAAACAGAAGATTTGATACGTCGAATTCCTTTCGACAGAGAAATTAAAGCTGTAATGGTAAATGAAGACGGAGCATCTGTTTATTCTGCATCAAACGCAGCTCGAAAAGAATTTCCAGATTATGATGTTACTGTCAGGGGAGCTATTTCTATAGGACGCAGACTGCAGGATCCTCTTGCTGAAATAGTTAAAATAGATCCAAAATCAATGGGTGTTGGTCAATATCAACATGATATAAACAGCACCTTACTTAAGGACACACTACAAACAACAGTAGAATTATGTGTTAATACAGTAGGGGTAGATTTGAACCTGGCAAGTGAAGAATTATTGTCATTTGTTTCAGGTATAGGACCATCTATGGCATCAAAAATTATTACTTATAGAAATGAAATAGGGACATTCAAAAACCGAAAAGAATTAAAAAATATAAAAGGATTTGGCGATAAAGCTTTTGAACAAGCTGCAGGATTTTTGCGTATAGCAAATGGTGACGAGCCACTGGATGCAAGTTCCGTACATCCGGAAAATTATGATATTATAAAAAAAATAGCTGATAAAACAGGATTATCGGTTAAAGAATTAATTGGAAACAAGAAACTAAAAACTATGATTAATCTGGAGGATTTTGTTTCTGATAAAGCAGGAATTCCTACCTTACAAGATATTTTAAATGAATTGGAAAAGCCAGGCAGAGATCCCAGAAAGTCATTCCAGTTATTCCATTTTGATCAAAACATACGTACAATCGACGATATAAAACCAGGAATAATGCTTCCGGGAGTAGTTACTAATATAACAGATTTTGGGGCTTTTATAAATTTAGGAATTCATGAAAACGGATTACTACACAAAAGTCAGATTGCAAATGAATATGTAGCTCATCCTTCTGATTATCTCAAAATTAATCAGCAATTAAAGGTAAAGGTTATTGATATTGATAAAAAGCGTAAACGCATTTCCTTAAGTTTAAAATATTAAGTTTTAAAGGCCATTATAACCTTATTTTTCACAGGAATAAACAAATGCAGGAGGAAAATTTTTCCAGACAACTTTAGTCTTTTTTACACTTGAAAATCTATTTTTTAAAATTTTATCATATCTCCTTCCCCCAGGAAGAAATTGGTTATAGACATATTCGAAAGTTAAAAAAATACCGCCGGGATTTAAAATATCAAACGAAATATCCATTAACTCTGATTGTAGAGACTCACTAAAACCTGTCCAGGGAAGACTTGAAATAATACAATCACATTTTTTTACATTATAATCAGATAGTATTTTTTGAACAGTTTGAGCTGAAGCATGATAAACAAGTGCTTCGGGACATTTTCTATGGATTTCTTTTACAAAATCCTCATTAATTTCTATTGCAAAAGAAACTGCATCAGCAGGAACCCTTTTGGTTATTTCACAAGTAAAGACTCCAGTTCCAGGGCCGAATTCCACCACACACCTTTTATGTGATAAATCAGCAGTTTCAGTTATTACCTTGGCAAGACTTCTGGATGATGGGATAACAGACCCCACTTCAATTGGATTTAAAATAAAATGTTTTATGAACTTTATCATTTATCTATTCAATATTTATTTTACTGATTAACAACTGATTATATACACAAACAAAACTTGTTAACAATTATTTATTAATTAACTAATATAATAATAAATTCAGACTTTTTTATTTTTTAAAAAATGAAATTATATTTGTGAATTAATAACTTTAAAAAATAAATCATATAGAAAATCTATTATTGAATAATTATTAAAATTCACAGAGAAATAATTATCCATTTATGGTATGTACCATATTATTAATGAAAAACAAAATTATAAACAGATGAAAAAAATTTTTACTTTTTTAATTCTCTTATTAATAATGGCATCGTGTTCAAAACACGAACCTATTGTAAAAAGTACAAAACTATCTACAATAGAGAAAGAAAAACCCATGACTCCAAAAAAAATTAATGGCATAATTAAAAGGTCTCTTAACACTACAGGAAACTTTTCGTGGAGTCAGCAAAGTGACTATTTAATATGGAGTGCTGCAATGAACGGAGACAGTATAATAACAATAGGCTATGGTTCAGATTCATTTAAAGGTTATAAAAGCAAAGCTGCTACTGATGTAAAAGAACAAATAATAAAGTTAGTCTTTAAATACGACCAAATAAATAAAAAAAGTAGTCAAACACCAATTTTTTATGACGACAAGACTTTGAACTATATAGATATACGCATTAAAAATCTGGAAACCATAAAACAATTGCATAAAGACAAAAATGTAAGGTATATAGAACCTTCAGGTTATCGCTTTTTCAAGTATGAAACCACATATAAAAGTTCAAAAGGATGTTCTAAATCTCCTGATATTATCAATCCTGCAGATTACACACAGATTAACCCAGGTTGTTTAGTATCATGGACTTATTACAAACATAATATTCCAAAGGCATGGAATTACAGTTCTGGAAAAGGAATAACTGTAGGGCTTATTGACACAGGCATATCACCTGATCAACCGCTATTAGGAAGTAAATTTAACGATGGATATTCTTCCGGACGCACAATATATAAATATGGAACTTACGTTGACTCATGGAAATGGTGGTCGAACGATACAGACGGTCCAAATGATAAATGCGGACATGGAACTTCTATGAGTGCCACAATTGCAAGCCCAAGAAATGACGAACATTTACCTGTAGGAGTAGCATATAATTGTAATTTTATAGCTTATAGAGGAACATCCGATGTTGTTTTAGACGGGTATCAGGAGCAAAGAGGAGTAGCAAATGCCTTAGTAGATTTGGCCAACAACCCCAATGTAAAAATAATCTCAATGTCTATAGGATATATTTTTAGTATTGATAAAATAAAAGATGCTGTAAAATACGCATATTCACGTGGAAAAATGATAATAGCAGCGGGAGGAACCTCTACGGACTATACAACATGGTTTGGAGTAATATTCCCTGCTAATATGAATGAAACAGTAGCTGTAACAGGGATCAAAGACAATGGCTTTAATGCCTGTGACGTATGTCATAAAGGAAGTGAAATAGATTTTACCGTAATAATGGAAAGAGCTAATGATCCTAACAGGCACTCTGTATGCCTGGGATACTATACAAATACAATGAATTATATTGGAGGATCATCAGTTGCAACAGCTACTACAGCCGGTATTGCAGCTCTTATTTGGGCAAGGCATCCTAATTGGACAAGAGATCAGATATTAAATAAAATGAAACAGTCCGCCACCTTTTATCCATATAAAAATGCAAGTTACGGTTATGGTAATATTGATGCATATAAGGCTGTTTTATAAGTTCCTTTAATAAAGATAATAATCTGATACAAATTTTAAATACTGAGTGGTTAACTTACCATCTTCATCCCGAATTATAAACTTTTCATCAGTAGGTACCTTTCTGGTAAAACCCAATTGCAAATTTATGCGATTGGGTTCTTTGCATGGTTTCGGGAAAATCAGCATTTTTTTATGCAAAAACAACCCATGCTTTTTGGCAATATCTAAGAAATTAAAATGATGCATATACGGAAGTACTACAACTAATTTCCCGGTAATATTCAATAAATTAACAGCTCCACTAATCAGTTCCGAATAAGTAAGCGAATCTGTATGCCTGGCTATGCGCCTGGTAACCTCTTTTGGTCTCAAATCATTAATAAAAAAAGGAGGATTACTAATAATTAAATCATATTTCTTATTTGTTTGCCTGCTATAATCTTTAAAATCAGCATGGATAATATTTAACCTATCTGAAAATGAAAAATTTTTAAAATTTGTTTTTGCTTCAGCGGAAGAAGCATTATCCAGTTCAACTGCATCAACTAAAACTTGAGCTCTTGATGCAATCAATAAGCTTATTATACCACTGCCAGTACCAATGTCGAGAACAGTTTTTACATTGTTTAAATTAGCCCAGATACCAAGTAAAACAGCATCCGTTCCAACTTTCATAGTAGATTGATGATGATGCAAACTAAACTGCTTAAAATGAAAAGGGCGTGTATCTTTTTTCATTTACTATTCATTCAAATACATATCAATAAGACCATCCGGTACATTAATATTAATATTTTTTGTTGTTCTGTCTACATTTAATATTACATCATCATTAACAGGAATTAATACTTCTTTTCCCTTAAAAAAAACACTAAACAATGTTTGATTGGGATAATCAAGAACATCGGCTATAGTACCAAGTAAACCATATTGTTTATCTGTAACATTGAAGCCAACTACTTCATGAAAATAAAACTTATTACCCGTTAAGGGAGGAAGAACAGATAATGGGAGGAATACTGGTTGATTTACAAGCTTTTCCGCCTGTTCCACGTTATTAACATCCTGTAGCTTAACAACTAATTTGGAGCCTTTTAGAGAAGAAGACTCGATAAAAAATGGAATCTTAATACCATCTATTTGAATAAAAATTATATTTAACTCTATATATTTCTTTGGGTCATCAACATCCAAAAACAAAATAACTTTTCCATTATAGCCATGTAAACGAGTAATTTTACCCAAATAAAAATATTCTTCTTGTTTCATTATTAATTTTTATAATTTAGATATTCAACAAAATTACCTGAAATAAAAATAATAAAAAAGCCCGGATAGTTCCGGGCTTAAAAATATCTGTTAAAAAAATATTTATTTACGCTTCAGTTTTTTGTTCTTCAGCTGCAGTATCATCGTTAGCTTGGTTATCATCTTTTTCAGGTTCAGCATTGTCAGATGCTTTTTCTATTTCAGCTTTTGCAGCATCTGATTCAGCAAGTTTTCTCTTTGCAATTTCAGCAGCACGAGCTTCTTTTATTTTAGTTTCAGATTCCAATATCTGATCCATTTTACCTTTTTCAGTATCTTTAACAGTCTGTTCTTTAAGGGCAATTCTATTTTCTTTATCCTGTAGCCAGGCCTGAAATCTTTTTTCAGCCTCTTCTTCACTAAAAGCACCTTTTTTAACACCACCAAGCAAATGTTTTTTATAAAGAACTCCTTTATAAGAAAGAATTGCTTTAACAGTATCTGTTGGCTGAGCACCATTTTGCAACCACTTTAATGCTGCATCAAAATCTAGCTCAATTTGTGCAGGTACTTTAGTAGGATTATAAGTACCAATTTTTTTAATAAACTTTCCGTCACGTGGTGCACGACCATCCGCAATAACGATATGATAAAAAGGACTTCTTTTTTTACCAAATCGTTGTAATCTCATTTTTACCGGCATAACATTCTAATTTTTAAATAAATAATACGGTTTAAAATTGGGGTGCAAATATCGGATAACTTTTTCAATTAAGAAAATTTTTTTTACTATTTTTAGAAAAATATCATAAAACTAATAATCATGACTTTACAAAGTGAGTTATTTTTATTTTTTTAAGTTATTATCTTTTAAATTTACAGTTTCCAGATTCAGCATATTAACAGGGTTTAGGGTCATTCCAACAACATTCTTATGAATGAATCTCAAAACTTCATCATAATAAAGTATGGCCACCGGGGCATCTGTCATCACCAAGCTATCCATTTTCCCATAAATATTATTTCTCTTTGCATAATTTTGTTCTATCTGCGACTGTTTATACCATTTATCAAATAAAAGATTTGAATAATGTGTATAATTAGGTCCATTAGGAGAGAAATTTTTAGAATAAAACAAGGAAAGATAATTTTCAGCACTAGGATAATCGGCAATCCACGAGGCTCTGAAGAAATTTAATTTAGCATTTGCTTTCATCTCAAGCATACTTGCAGCAGGAAGGACATTAATATGCACATCCATACCTAATTCATTTAACTGACCTTGAACATATTTACACATATCCAGATAATCCGATGTAGTTGATAGAGTAATTGGAGGAATGGGATGATTGTTATTAAACCCGGCATTTGCCAATAGAGCCTTTGCTTTTTCAGGATTATAAGAATACCCATAATTATGCGGGTAGCCAGGATATCTTAAGCCGGGTGGAACTATACCTTTATTTCCAGGGACGCCAATTCCATTACGAAGAAAACGAATCATCTTTTTCCTGTTAAAGCCATAATTAATTGCTTTTCTAATAGCTAAATATTTCAACGGGCTATTTTTTACAGAAATTAAATTTGTGTCTACTAATATTCCAAGATACTCAGTATTAAGGTAAGGCGTTTTTAGCAGGCGAATATTTTTACGATATTCTTTTCTAAGTTTTCCCGTTCTGGTAATAATTTCATTCCTGTAAGAAGGTGCAATTCCTGAAAGCAGATCCAGGTTTCCTTTAACAAACTCAAGAAAAACAGTAGTTTTATCCTTCAAAAAAGAAACAGCAACAGCATCAAGATAAGGCAATGATTTTCCTTTTATATCTTTTTTAAAATAATCAGGGTTTTTCCTTAAAACCAGTTCGACATTCTCTACCCAGTTTTTCAAATAAAAAGGGCCTGTTCCAATAGGATGGTTTCTAAAATTAGCACCATATTTTTTCACAACTTCCTTTGGTACAACAGAACAATATTTCATAGCAAGAATTCCCAGGAATGGTGCAAAAGAATGTTTTAAAGTTATTTGTAACACAGAATCGTTTAAAGCCTTAATATTCTTTTTTACACCGGAACCGGCTACAGGGTTTAACACCCAATTTCCGGGAGAGGCTGTTGCAGGATCGGCTATACGCAGAAGACTAAAAACAAAATCATGAGCATTAACCTTCCTATACTTATTCTTAAATGCCGAATCTTTTTGAAAATAAACATCTGTTCTCAAGAAAAAAGTATACACTTTTCCATCTGGTGATATTGACCATTTTTTTGCTATATCTGGAATTACGTGTAAACTATCATCAAGACGTACCAGCCCGTTAAACAACTGATTACAGATCCAGATATGTGCCAGATCTTTTGAAAAAGCAGGATCAAGATTTACAATATCAGATGATTCATTATATTTAAATATTTTTTTACCGGGATGCTTGTGAGCTTTATTATTACATGATTGCAGGCCAACAATAAAAATCAGGAAAATTATAAAAACCTTTCTCATTATACTATTTTAAGCTTTTACAAAAGTAATAATATGTAGAAATGTCAAATCAATAAAACTCCAAGAATGTTTTGGTATAAAATAAAACAATAATAAATATTTTAATATAGAATATTACGCTATTGAAATTGGATTTTTAACTTTTTCTTTTAGCAAGGCAAATTCAAGAACTTCCAGCATTGAATCCACATATTTAAATTCGATACCCTTAATATATTTATCAGGTATTTCATCTATATCTACTTCGTTTGCCGAAGATAAAATAATAGTTTTAATATGAGCTCGTTTTGCAGCAAGAATTTTTTCTTTAATTCCCCCTACAGGAAGTACTTTTCCACGTAATGTTATCTCCCCTGTCATAGCCAGACGGGCTTTTACTTTTCTTTGTGTGAATGCAGATGTAAGTGCGGTTAGCATTGTTATTCCGGCAGAAGGGCCATCTTTAGGCGTTGCCCCCTCCGGAACATGAATATGTACATTCCATTTTTCAAAAACATCCTGTTCTAATCCAACAAAGTCGGCATGTGCTTTAAGGTATTCAAATGCCAAAGAAGCAGATTCTTTCATCACATCACCAAGGTTTCCTGTAAGTTTCAATAGCCCTTTTCCTTTGCTCAGGCTTACCTCAACAAATAAAATTTCACCTCCTACACTTGTCCATGCCAATCCTGTAACAACTCCTGCAATATCATTTGATATTAACTGATCTCTCTGAAACCTGGGCTTTCCTAGAATATCTGTTAAAATCTCAGGGGATATTTTCGGGTCGAAAGGTTCGTCCAAAGCAATAAACTTTGCCCTGTTTCTGATAACTTTTGCAATTTGTTTTTCCAAAAGTCTCACGCCAGCCTCACGTGTATATTTATCAATAATAATTTCAATAGTTTTTTTAGGAAACTTAAGTTGATTTTTCTTTATACCATTAGATTTAAGTAATTTATCAACCAGATGCTTTTTTGCTATTTCTACTTTTTCCTCCAGTAAGTAGCCACTTAATTCTATAATTTCCATTCTGTCGAGAAGAGCAGGATGAATTGTTGACAATGTATTTGCAGTAGCTATAAACATAACTTTTGACAAATCATATTCCAGTTCAAGAAAATTATCATAAAAAGAGTTATTCTGTTCCGGGTCTAAAATTTCAAGTAAAGCAGATTGTGGATCACCGCTATAGTTATTACCACTTACTTTGTCAATCTCATCCAACATAAATAGTGGATTAGAAGATTTTACTTTTTTAAGACTTTGGATAATTCGTCCCGGCATAGCACCAATATATGTTTTTCTATGCCCTCGTAATTCAGATTCATCATGTAAACCTCCAAGAGACATACGAATATATTTTCTTCCTAATGCTCTGGCAATAGATTTACCCAAAGATGTTTTCCCGACTCCGGGAGGGCCTACAAAGCACAATATGGGTGCTTTCATATCCTTTTTTAATTTTAATACTGCGAGGTATTCCAGGATCCTTTCTTTAACCTTTTCCAAACCAAAATGATCCTTATCCAAAACCTTCTGAGCATGAGTAAGGTCGAGATTATCTTCGGTAAATTCATTCCACGGCAAATCAACAAGCAGTTCAACATAATTCATTTGAATGGAGAACTCAGCAGCATTTGGGTTCATCCGCTGTAATCTATCCAATTCTTCATTAAACACTTCTGCTATTTCTTCAGACCACTTTTTTTTAGAAGCCTTTTCTTTTAAAGTCTTTAACGCTTCATCATGTGGGCCTCCCCCCAATTCTTCCTGAATAGTTTTCAACTGTTGCGCCAGGATAAAGTCTCTTTGCTGTTTATCCATATCAACTTTTACCTTACGTTGAATTTGGTTTTTCAGCTCAAGCACCTGTAATTCTTTAGTTAGCAATTCCAGTATTTTCCCGGCACGCTTCTCAAGATCAGTCATTTCCAGTAACTCCTGCTTTTGGCTTGGATCTACATTCAGATTAGAAGCCACAAAGTTCACCATAAACACCGGGCTTTCAATATTATTAATTGCAAAAGCAGCTTCAGAAGGTATAGAAGGAGATTTTTCTATAATTTGAACAGCCAAATCTTTAATACTTGCAATCAAAGCTGTAAAAACATCATTTTTAGGAGTTTCGTTAATTGGTTCAAAGCTCTCAACACGTCCTTTAAAATATGGGCTTTCAGAAGTGATTTCTAATAATTTGAATCTTTTCTTCCCTTGTATAATAGCTGTGGTATTGCCATCAGGCATTTGCAATATTTTTATAATGCGGGCTACCGTACCAATTTGATAAAAATCATCAGGACCCGGATCATCAACTGTTGGGTCTTTCTGAGTAACAACTCCAATTACATCATTTTCCTGATATGCATTTCTGATTAATTTAATAGATTTATCCCTGCCGGCAGTTATGGGTAATACAACACCCGGAAACAAAACAGTATTTCTAACCGGTAAAATAGGTATTTCTTCAGGTATTTCTTCAGAACGCATTAATTCCTCATCCTCTGCCGACATTAACGGAAAAAATTCCGCATCAGAACTCATCATATCTTGTAATGAAAAAAAATTTTCCATAGTTTTTTTATCTCCCTCGTCAATTTGTCAGTAAAACCCGGTAGTTTCACTTTATTCTTTATTATAAAACATTATTCACAATTCCTGTACTCTTTATCATAAAAGATATTTATCAGTAAAACAGGAAATTGTTATTGTATAAGACAATTAGTATACCATATTATGTAACAGTAACAAATTGTCATATATTACAAGTTGTTTTTATGAAAATAATATACCGATTAAATTGGGTCTGATAAAAACAATCTTATTTCAAATAATTAATTACTATTATATGTCTGGTTATATATTTCTTGTAAAATAGCCTTCTCAACTGCATTAAAATCAATATTTCTTCTTTTCATAACCGCTTTAGCAACCTGAAAAGCCTTTTCCGGTTTATAAACAGAAAATCCATGTTTTCCTCCCCACGAAAAAGAAGGAATAAAATTACGCGGAAACCCTTCTCCAAAAATATTGACATTAACACCTACCACTGTACCTGTATTAAACATTGTATTGATTCCCGTTTTGGAATGATCACCAAGCATTAACCCACAAAATTGTTGTCCGGTATTTACAAATTTCTTTTCTACATAAGAATACAGTTTCACAAACTCATAGGTATTCTTTAGGTTTGATACATTTGTATCAGCCCCTATGTTACACCATTCTCCCAGAACAGAATTACCTAAAAACCCATCATGACCTTTATTGGAATAACCAAATATAACCGAGTTGCTTATCTCCCCTCCCACTTTACAATATGGTCCAATTGTAGTTCCTGTATATATTTTAGCATCTAATTTTACCTGAGAATGATCCCCTAAAGAAAAAGGACCACGAATTTTTGCTCCCTCCATAACTACAGCATCTTTACCAATATAAATAGGCCCATCAGTAGTATTTAAAAAGGCAAATTCGACCTTTGCTCCTTTTTCTAAAAAAATAAGCGTTTCATCACCAATAATAAAATTGGTTCTACTTAATTTCTGCGACTTTTTACCTTTTGTTAATAGTTCAAAATCATCTTTAATATTTTGATGATTATTGGCATAAATATCCCATAAACGATGTACTTTTTTTATAGAATTATTATACGGAATTATTTTTAAACGAATACTTGTAAATTCTTCTACTTCATTACCCTGAAGGCATAATGCAATTATGTCATTATTATTTTCTAGCTGCTCGCCAGGCTTTAATTTTAAAATTTGTTCTACTAAAAAAACATCAGGTATTATAGAACCATTAATCAATATATTTATTGATTCTTTCCTTATGGGAAATTTCCCGGATAAATAGTCTTGAGTATAAAAAGAAACCTGAGCATTTAAAAAAAGCTCCCACTTTTCCCTAATGGTTAAAATACCGGTTCTAATTTCACATATGGGACGTGTATAAGTAAATGGTAATAAATAATCCCTTTCAGGACCATCAAATAGAATAAAATTCATAGTTGGATTTTTTTTAATATCCAGCTAAAATAATCATTTTTAACTTTAGGATAAACTTTAAAAATAAAAAACCCTTGTCGTGCGACAAGGGTTTTCTTAATAATAAGTTATTGCTTATTAGTTACTTTGTTTTTCCTGAAACTTTTTATAACGGTTACGGAATTTATCAACACGACCGGCAGTATCAACAAGTTTCATTTTACCAGTAAAGAATGGGTGTGATTTATGAGAAATCTCAAGTTTTACAAGAGGATATTCTTTACCATCTTCCCAAACAATGGTTTCTTTTGTGTTAACAGTAGATCTGGTTAAAAAAGCATAATCGTTCGACATGTCTTTAAAAACAACGAATCTGTAATTTTTTGGATGAATATCTTTTTTCATTTTTTTAATTTTTCCTATTCTGTTTATCAGTTTTTTTGGGGGTGCAAAAATAAACTCTTTAACCTAATAATCCTAACATTTATGTAAATATTTTTAAAAAATAAAACAAATAATGTTTAAAAACAGCCTTACACTTTACTTTCAATAAATAAAAATAATTATTGTTTCAATAAAAA
>WGGC01000170.1 GCA_015491905.1 Bacteroidales bacterium
AAGGAATAATGTTGTAAAGACAAAAAACAAAGCAGAGAATAAAAATAAAACAATTTCATATTTATTAAAAAATATTCCATTCACAGTATCGCTATATGTCTTTATAAGATAGAAGGTAGAAGTTATATAACCTGGTAAATCTACATTTAATAATTTTGACAATAAATAAATCAGCAATACGATGCCAAAAGGATAAATCAAAACACTTTTAACCCTTTTAAATATAAAAATATACAAGATCGCCAGTAGAAATATAATAAAAAAATAAAGGGCCGCGCTTGGTTTAATAAAAAACTGAATAACAACGAGTAAACCAACAAGAGCCAATGAATAAAAGTTAGTTTTATTCATGTTCTGTAGTAAAAAGAAAAGGATAATGACTGCTATTCTAAATGTTGCCCCAACATAATTCAGGTTGTAAATAGCAAAAAATATTATTCCATAAACCAATAATGAGTTATATTCATTTAATACTTTGTTTATAATAAATAAAATTATACCTATTATACTTATTTCAAAAAGGAAAATCCACAAGTTACCATAAGGTATTTCTGTTCCCAAATGGGTCTCCAGAAACCCCAGCGGGCCATATGTGAAAATGAAATTTTTACCAAAAATAAACCCGTTTTTTACCGCCATGTTCACTGCAATCTGCCAGGAAGCATCCACGCTAATACCCGGAATGCTGATAAGGTGTTCCGGTAGTAATAGCAATACGATAAGAAAAAGAAAGAGGTTTTTCCAATTAAGTAAAGGTATCGACTTCCTTTTTATTTGTATATTCATTTTAATTTAATTTTGTTCTAGTCTTCCGGTACTTGAACTGAATTAATTTACCATTGAAAGCAACTGTAAGATCTCGAATATGAATTTTTCTTTCTGACCTAAACTTCAAGGTTCTGGCTTATTTACAACTTATGAGGGTAGAGAGGTATTAATTTTTATGTTTTTATCGGATTCGGGTTCATCACCATCTCGTTTTAAAACACCATAATTCCCGAAAGAGATTGTAAATACATACACAAGCATCAGCATACCTGTAGAGCTCAATAATAGTGGATTAGTTCCTACAATAAACAGGTATGCTAAATAAGCAATAAAAACATGAGAAAATCCTTTGGTTTTTATTTGTACAAATAAGGGCAAGAGTATAATAACCACAAAAATAAAAGCAATAATCCCACCCCAAATCCTGATTAACTCCATATAGGTCAGCTCTGACTCATCAATGAACCGGTGTAATCCTGAAGCATAAAATGTTCCCCCGATTCCCTGACCAAACAAAAGACTCAGCAGATGATGATTAAAATAATTGAAATAAGAAAAAAGATGCTCCAATTTTTTAACATTAGAAACCTCTTGTTTGCTAAAAAAAGTTGTAACAACTGAAGGAAGAAGGAAAAACGCTATTAAAATTCCAAATGCTATAAAAAACAGGAACCCTGTTTTTGATTTCCGGTAAATTGCATACCCCATATAAAAAACTACAATGAAAATTAATGAGAGAAGGTTAGCCCTGGTACCTGAAAAATAAAGGGTAAGAGCTATTAAAACCAGCAGTAAACTGTTTAAAAACAAATGCTTTCTTTGTCTGACAATCAAAAGCTGATAAAGATAATATGACAAAGGAAAAACAAGTAAGGGCGAGGTTTTATAAAAAATCATCAAAAAGGTTGTCTGGCCGTAATTCCGCAAGGCATATACCATTACCTGTTTATCGATGACAAAATATTTGTACAAATCTCCAAATAAACCTGGGTTAAAAATTAACAATAGATAAGTTCCCAGTGTCATTAACACAATAGTTAAAGAGGAGTAGTTAAATAAAGGGGTTAAATCCATTTTTTCGCTCACCGTTACCATAAATAAGGTAAAAAAGAAAAAGGAGTTAAAATAAACAAAATTACCCATTGGGATATTATGCAATATACTGTTTATCAATCCGCTAGACATTCCATAGAAGGGCATGAAAAAGGCAATAAAAAGCAGGATGAACCACTGAAAACGGGTCAGGACAAGTTTTTTATTATAATTCCTCAAAAGCCAAATGAAAAAAACCAAACCAAACAGCACATATTTCACATGGAAAATAAGGTTTGTGGGATCAACCATGACATCCACAAACAGTAAAGTAAATGATATGCTCAGAAATACCGGGTATCTATACTTTAACCAATAAAAAAGGCGGTCGGCCATAGATCAAAAGATTCTTTAGGTGTTGTATGTTACAACGAAAAATTAATTAGTTATAGTTTTGTGTTAACGTAACTTGCTATATAAAGCACGCAAAGGTTTTAGCAATCTCCTGCCCAGCTTATATTCACGTGAATTCAGCAATAAATCATATTCAAAGGAATTCAACGGGTTAAAAAAATGCTTTGCGTAAAGCGGCTTATGGTTTTCATAAATTTGTCGTCTTAAACTTTTCAAGTTTTTCACCGTAAGAGAGAAATTCCGCGAATTGTTCCTGACCCTGTAGTACCTGGCCACCACATCCAGTTTACGCACTTCACCACCTGATTCAAGCAAAGAGAGCCAAAAGTCCCAATCCTCAAAACTCTCTTTCATATTGGCATTAAATCCAGGGGTTTTAAGAAAATCAGATTTCCTGAATAACGAGGTGGTGGGAAAAACATTTTGCCCAAGCAACATTTCAATAGAATATTCCGGCAGTTTTCTGATACCTTTTCTTTTTCCAAACAATTGTTCATTTCCACAAACCACTTTAATTTTTGTATTTGTATCCAAAGTTTCTACTGCTTTTTGCAGGAATACTTCTCCCAACAAATCATCAGCATCCAGAGGCAGGACGTATTCGCCGGAAGCTTTATTTATGGCATAATTTCTTGTTATAGAAACACCCGAATGTTCTTTAAAAAAGACATGAACCCTAACCTGCTCTGCTTCTTTTAAAAGTTTTCGGGTATCCATATCGGTAGATCCATCATCCACCAATATAATTTCAAAATCCTGATACGGTTGACTTTGCACACTTTGCAAAGCTTCTTTCAGATAAATTCCATCGTTATAAACGGGTATAATAACTGAGACTTTTGGCATAACTTCAATATTAAAACCGGTAAGTGATTCCTATTTTAAAATGAATATTGGTAACATCTTTCCCGTTTCCGCCCCAATAATCAGGAGGAGGAGGCGGGGTATATTGCCACTGATAATTCAGTGAGCGAACATATTCCAGCTGTGCATTGAGCAGCAGTTGTTTTCTAAACGACCATTGTCCCAGCAGGGTAGCGCTAAAGTCCACCCAGTTACTGCGGATATCTTTAATATAAGAAAAGAAAAAGTCGTTGTTATGGGCGGTTCGTTCCAACCTGAGACCAATCATTTTCAACGACTTTATCCAGCTCACTTCCAGTGTCTGCATATTACTTCCCGGGCCAATGCCGGCACCGAGGAGCTGTCCTTCATGGGTATATCCGGCTCTCACTGCACTGCTCAGATACCAGCTGGTACCATTTCTGTTTCTCGTAGTAGGATTCATGGCCAGTTGTGTGAACTCCATAAGCACCTGAATACTTTCTCCCCGACGGGCTTTTAAAGGGATTAACTTCCGGAACCCAAATACAAAAGCACCGGAGTGAGCGAGTTCTACTTTAAAGTCTCTATTATCCCAGAAATAATCGGATCTGCCATATTCGAAATAGACTTCGGCATGGCCTTTTACCCAGAGCCAGCGGGCGAAAAATGACCAGAGCTGTGAACGTTTATTGGCCATTTCTCCATCTCCCCCGACCTTTTCCAGCCCCAAAGGCATAAAGACAGGAAAATAATCTTTCAGGTTTCCCACCATGTCCTCGTGGTATTGCTGCACCGTACGTGTAAAACCGAGAAACAGACCGGGAACCCATTTAGGATGCCAGGTAATTAAAAGGCCGCTCAGATAACGCCAGTCATCAGGCTTTGGTGCATACAGCGGTTTTCCCTGGAATGTCCTGTCAGCACCCGGAGGATCAAATCCTGATG
>WGGC01000171.1 GCA_015491905.1 Bacteroidales bacterium
CTTAGGTATCGTGTTGCCGTGTTTGTCTTTATAAATATACCAGGAATAGGTACTTCCGCTAATATTTGTGGCAATATGATAAACGGTATGTGGAGTAACGCCGTAATTAACCAAGTCTATGTTCACGGTACTAGAAATGTTGTCCTTCCAGGAAATCAAATGCCGCGTCTTTACAGCCCATTGAATATTGGAATGATTCGGCTGAAGAACGCGTATCCATGTATGTGATGCAGAAGCTGATATCTTAAAATATTTATCACTCTCATCATTGAATCCTGTCGGGTCTACAATACTTGATATCCTAATCTTAAAATAATTCCCTTTAGGTATCGTGTTGCCGTGTTTGTCTTTATAAATATACCAGGAATAGGTACTTCCGCTAATATTTGTAGCAATATGATAAACGGTATGTGGAGTAACACCGTAATTAACCAGGTCTATGTTTACTGGTTTTGTAAAATTATCATTCCAAGAGATGAGATGTCTTGTTTTTATGGCCCATTGAATGTTGGAGCGGTTCGGCTGGAGAACCTTTACAAACGGCGTTTGTGCCGCTGCATTCAGATTCCACGCAAGCAATAAAACTGCGATGAAAAGTGATGTTAATAAATGAATACGTTTTTTCATGATTTTAAAATTTATAATTTATATTTTTTCATGTCATTTTTGTTACTCAAAATTATTACCGTACAACAATTTTAATGGTTTTGGCATACTTTCCGGTTAAGAGGGATGCGAGATAAATCCCGGAAGGAAGCTGTGAAATGGGTACTTCAAAACTATGCAAACCGTTATTTAATCTTCCCTCATAAATAGTAGAAATTTTCTTTCCGGTTAAACCATACAAATTCAAATTTACATACTCTCCCTTTTTCAGCATCAGCCGGATGGTCATACGGTCTGATGCCGGGTTAGGAAAACAATTGTATTGCGAAACAAAATCATCCGGGTTTTCTTTTATACCTGTTGAGAGTGGCGTATTATACTTAATATCAACCTGATAACCTGTATAATATGTGATAACACTACCATAATTATAGAAAATTTGCAGTACACCATCACTATTTTGCGACCAATTTCCAGTCGAATCAGTAACATAATAATTCCCCACGTAAGCATTTCCCACACTGTCGTAGTTATATTGCGAAAGGGAAACGTTACCCCATACAGTATCACTTTTCCACTTTTGGTATAAATATGTTTCTATACCACCATACGAATCGTAAGTATATTGTCCTTTTTCAAAGTTATCCCACACACCTGTACTATCCACCCAGTTTTCACCAATACCGGCTTCGAGTTGGTTAAACTCATTGTAGGTGTAGGTGTAATGTTGATCATTGACCCAAACACTGTCGTTCCAGATTTCTCCGGTATAGGATAACCGGTTCTTTACAGAATCGTAGGTGTAATTTTCCTGATATAAATTAACCCAGCTGGTATCTCCCCAATTTTGTATTAATCCGTTAATTAAATTGGAAGCTGAATCGTATGTGTAATTTATCCGTTGGCTATCCAGCCATATCGAATCGTGCCACAGCTCAGTAAGCGAAAGTTTCAAATTACCTAAAGAGTCATAAGAATACAGGTTAAAATTATTGCTTACCCAAACCGAATCATTCCAGGCCGCATGGAAGGAAGCTACTTTGTTTCCGTTAAAATCGTAAGTGTAATGGCTGCTATCGGCAGGCACCCAGTCGCTATTTGCCCACACTTTACTTACTTTAGCTATAACATTATGATTTACTGCATAAGTTAAAACAGACAAGGAAGCATTTACCCAACTGTCATTGTTCCATGTCTTGGACAACAAGGTTAACCGGTTACCCACAGAATCATAGGTGGCAGTATCCATAGAAACATAATTCCAATTTCCATTCGCTGTAAGTTCAATAAAAGTGGTGGTTTTATTGCCGGCAGAATCGTAAGAATAAATATATCGTTGGGGGTTAGCACCATTCGAATAAACCACGGCAGTGTCGATATGGTATAAGAAAGCTTTCGCAGATTTTTCTTTGTCACCTATTTTAATAAATTTTTGCCATTGAAGTCCTGCCCGAAATCCGGCAGGAAGTGTCATCGTGTTAAGTTTCTGCAACAACTGTTTCCGGGTTTGATTGTTTTGAGGAATGTTTTGCCCCCAAACAAAAGAAACAGAACAAAAAACGACAGAAACCAACACTGCTATTTTAACGGATGTTTTCATAAATATTGCTCAGTAGAGTTTTTACATATAATTTTTTTCAAATACCTAATTTGATATCACAATTTTTATTCCAAAAATAGTTTAAAACTATTTTTTTCAATATTTACAGGCCTTTCAGCGTTATCTGGGAAATCTTACTATTCGCAATATTTTCCC
>WGGC01000172.1 GCA_015491905.1 Bacteroidales bacterium
AGAGGTTCACTTTCTGTAGGTTCAACCATTAGTGTGCCATGAACAGGAAAGGCCACAGTAGGCGCATGAAAGCCATAATCCATTAACCTTTTGGCAATGTCTATCACCTCAATACCGGCAGATTTACTAAATTCACGGCAGTCCAGAATCATTTCATGAGCAACTCTGCCATTTTTTCCAGTATATAAAATGGGATAATCAGCTTTTAAAGCTTCTTTTAAATAATTTGCATTTAAAATAGCCATTGCTGTAGATTTCTTTAATCCATCTTTACCCAACATTTTAAGATACCCATATGAAATAAGTAATACCAAAGCACTCCCATAAGGGGCAGAAGAAACAGCCGTAATTGACTTTACACTATTTGAATGACCGTAAATATGTCCGGGAAGAAATGGTTTTAAATGTTTTGCTACTCCTATTGGGCCTACTCCGGGGCCACCACCACCATGAGGAATACCAAAAGTTTTATGCAAATTAAGATGACAAACATCAGCACCAATAAATCCGGGGCTGGTGTAACCCACTTGTGCATTCATATTAGCGCCATCCATATATACCTGACCGCCATTATCATGAATAATACCTACAACGTCCAGAATAGACTCTTCAAAAACACCATGTGTAGAAGGGTAAGTAACCATTAATGCCCCTAAAGTATCTTTATATAATTCTGCTTTATTTCTAAGGTCATCAAGATCAATGTTGCCGGACTCATCTGTTTTAACCACAACAACATTAAACCCTGCCATTACAGCACTGGCAGGATTAGTACCATGTGCAGAAGCAGGAATAAGGCAAACATTACGCTGCTGCTGACCAATATCCTTTAGGTAAGCTCTTATAACTAAAAGTCCGGTATATTCACCTGCAGCTCCTGAATTAGGCATAAATGACATGCCGTCGAAACCTGTAATGGAGCACAATATATTTTCCATATCCTTAATTACATGATGATAACCTTTAGCCTGGTCGGCAGGAATAAAGGGATGAATATCTGTAAACAAAGGCCAGCTTACGGGTAACATTTCAGATACAGCATTTAATTTCATGGTGCATGATCCCAAAGGAATCATTGTACGGTTCAAAGCCAGATCTTTATTCTCCAAACTTTTTAAATACCTCATCATCTGAGTTTCAGAATGATTTGAATAAAATACCTTATGAGTAAAATAATCGTCATTTCTTAATAGATTACCGGGTATTTTCATATTACTTTCATCTTGGAGATATGATGTTGCAACAGGCATGTTATCAGCACCTGAAATTTCAGAAAATAAATTTATCAGTTTTTCAATATCTTTAATATTGGTAGTTTCATCAAGACTTAATCCAATTTGATTTTCATCATCGTAACGTAAATTTATCTGATGAGATAAAAATTTATCTTTAACAATATCAGATGATATTCCCTTCGGCAATCTAATTGTCAAAGTATCAAAAAAATGCTTATTGAGAACTTCAAACCCAATTTTTTGTAAGGCATCTGAAAGATAAGCTGTATGATTATGAATTCTTTTTGCAATTATCTGCAATCCTTCTTTTCCATGATAGACAGCATAAAAACCGGCCATAACAGCCAGTAATGCCTGTGCTGTACAAATATTAGATGTTGCTTTTTCACGTTTAATATGCTGTTCTCTTGTTTGCAAAGCCATTCTATAAGCATCGTTACCATTTCTATCTTTGGAAATGCCAATAATTCTTCCGGGAATCTGACGTTTATATTTTTCATCAGCAGCAAAAAAAGCTGCATGAGGGCCGCCATACCCCATTGGGACTCCAAAACGTTGTGAAGAACCAAACACGGCAGATGCACCCCATTTCCCGGGAGGAGATAATAAAACCAAACTTAACAAGTCAGCAGCTACAGCCAACGGAATATTTCTTTCCTTTAACATATCGGAAAATGGTGCATAATCACAAATTTCACCGGTACTATCCGGATATTGTACCATTGCACCAAATACTTTTTCATTTATTTCTATATCAGGAGTATCGAAGGATTTAATAACAATTCCCAAAGGTTCAGATCTTGTTTTCAGTACCTCAAGAGTTTGTGGAAACATTTTTGATGAAACAAGGAAAATATTCACATCTTCTTTAACTTGTTTTCTGGTCCTGGCATGAAAGAACATTAACATTGCCTCTGCTGCAGCAGTTCCTTCATCCAACAGGGATGAGTTTGCCAAAGGTAAACCGGTAAGGTCGGCAACCACAGTTTGAAAGTTCATTAATGCCTCCAGTCTTCCCTGCGAAATTTCAGCCTGATATGGTGTATAAGCTGTATACCAACCGGGGTTTTCAAAAACATTCCTTAAGATAACCGGTGGTACAATTGTGTTATAATACCCCCGGCCTATATATGTTTTAAACAACTTATTTTGTTCAGAAATTTTTTTTATTTCATTAAGATACAGATATTCATCAACACCCTCATCTAGTGTCAACTCCTTTTTCAATCTAATTTTTTCAGGAATTGTTTCATTAATCAACTCATCTAAAGAAGAAATGCCCATTCCTTTAAGCATTTGATTAATCTCATAAGAAGCAGGGCCAATATGCCTGTCGGTAAATGTAATTTTATCCATTAATTTTTTATTATTCAGTAATTTGAATCTTTAAAACAATAATCTTTTAACCATGACAAAGGTATAAATAATCGCTATATTGTTTGTTAATTAACACTATAATTTAAACAAAACAGTTACTATTTAAATCAGTTTCAAATATGCAAAAAAGGGAGTAAAAAAAATTACTCCCCATATTCAGAAAATCATCGAAAAAATCATCTATTATTCGTTAATTCTCATATTATAAAATGATCGTAAAACAAATACTAATGCAACTGCTATAAAAAAGAAACCAACATAACGGGAAGCGACTCTAAATTGTGGAGAAATTGCAATCTCCATAGCCAGTAAGCCAAATAAAGTGGTAAACTTTATTACCGGATTCAAAGCCACAGAAGAAGTATCCTTATAAGGGTCACCAACGGTATCCCCAACTACAGAAGCAGCATGAAGTTCTGTTCCTTTTTCCTGCATATCCACTTCAATAACTTTTTTAGCATTATCCCATGCGCCACCGGCATTAGCCATAAAGATAGCCTGATACAAACCAAAAAATGCAATAGAAAGCAAATAACTAACAAATAATGAAACAGGGGCATTATCGGCACCTGGAGCTGATATTAAAGCAAATCCCAATGCAAATGAAAATAAAGCAATGAAAATATTCCACATACCCTTTTGAGCATAAACAGTACAAATCTGTACTACCTGTTTGGATTTGGAAATATCTGCTTTTTTCTCAGCATTCTTATCCAAATTAATATTTTTTCTAATGTATTCGGTAGCCCTTGCAGCACCGGTTGTAACAGCCTGTATTGAAGCACCTGTAAACCAGTAAACGACAGCTCCACCTAATAAAAACCCAAGAACAGTATAAGGATTTAACAAATTCAGAATTTCATTAGGCTCAACACCAACAACATTTTTTATTACAAGAATTAAAGAAAAAATCATTGTGGTAGCACCAACTACTGCTGTACCTATTAAAACCGGCTTTGCCGTAGCTTTAAAAGTATTTCCGGCACCATCATTAGCTTCCAGGTAATATTTTGCCTTTTCAAAATCTGGTTTAAATCCAAAGTCTTTTTCAATTTCCGGAGTTATAGTTTTTTTATTTTCTTCAATTAAGGAAAGTTCATAGATAGATTGTGCATTATCAGTAACAGGTCCATAACTATCTACAGCAATAGTAACAGGTCCCATTCCTAAAAATCCGAAAGCAACCAGTCCAAAGGCAAATATTGAAGGGTAAATCATGAAACTATCTAAACCAAAGGTGCTGGCATAATATCCTATAAACATTAATACAAAGAAAACAATTCCCTGCCAAAAAGCGCTGAAATTACCTGCCACTAAACCGGATAGTATATTTAATGAAGCACCACCTTTTTTTGATGCCTCAACAACTTCATTTACATGAATAGATTTAGGACTTGTAAAGAATTTAGTAAATTCAGGAATCAAAGCTGCACCAAGTGTCCCAGCACTAATAATAATAGATAAAGTAATCCAAAGACCGTTAGGCAGATCTCTAATTAACAAGTAGCTAACAAAAAAGGTAACAATAATTGACATAATAGAAGTTATCCACACTAAAGATGTCAAAGGTGCTTCAAAATCCAAATCATCAACATTTTTATATTTTTCTTTTACAATCCATGTGTTTAGCCAATAAGATAAAACAGAAGTAACTACCATTAAAATACGCATAACAAAAATCCATGAAAGAAGCTCAACCTGGATAGAAGAATCTGCAACAGCAAGAACAATAAAAGAAATTAAAGCAACACCGGTAACGCCATAAGTTTCAAAACCATCAGCAGTAGGGCCAACACTATCTCCGGCATTATCGCCAACACAATCGGCAATTGTACCCGGGTTACGTGGATCATCTTCACCTATCTTAAAAATAACTTTCATTAGGTCAGAACCAACATCAGCAATTTTTGTAAAAATTCCACCTGCAATTCTAAGTGCTGTTGCTCCTAATGATTCACCTATTGCAAAACCAATAAAACTGGCACCGGCATATTCACCGGGAACAAAAAGTAATATAATCAGCATCATGGTTAACTCCAGCGACACCAATGCAACGCCAATACTCATTCCTGCCTTTAAAGGGATATTATGTAATTTTATAGGTTTTCTTTCAAGGGCTGCAAAAGCCATTCGGGAGTTTGCCAAAGTATTCATCCTAATTCCAAACCATGCAACACTATATGAACCAAGTATTCCAAGTACTGTCCATCCTAAAATCATAAAAACACCACCCACACCAAAATGACCTCCTGAGAGAAAACCAAAATAAAAGGCAATGATAATACCAATTATTATAAATAATATACCTAAAAATTTACCTTGCTGAACAAGATAAGTTTTCCCGGTTTGGTATATTACATCAGCAACTTCCAACATCGATTTATGGGCACGAATCTGTTTCACTTTCATATACTGATAAGCTCCGAACAAAAAACCGCCAAAAGTTATCAGGAACCCCCAATAAAGTAGAGCATCTGATGTAATACCTTTTGGTATTACTAAATCGGCCTCACTGGCCATTGCAAATGCAGGTAATGTAAGCACCGCAAGTAATGATAAAATTTTTTTCATACAACAAGGATTTTATTTTACATTATTAAATTTAAAACGTTTGCATCTTCGATTAATGCAAAAATAAAAATTCAATTTTATCCACAAAGGCCAAGATTTAACTTTCCTTCTTTTTTATCAACAAAATATTTTTAATTATTATTTTATCATCTGTAATACAGTCTACTATAAGCTATTTGATTTGTTTATAAATAACATTATCCTAAAAGTTAACAAATTGTTTTTAAATTCGCATGATAATTTAGTTCAAATATTATACTTTAATCATCTTAAGTGTTAAAATGGAAAAGGTAAAACTGGAAATTGTTGGCATGTCTTATAGCCAATCGCAAAGTGGAGCTTATGCCTTAATTTTGGGCGTTGTTGGCATGGACAAAAGATTACCTATTATTATAGGAGGCTTTGAAGCACAATCAATTGCCATTGCATTGGAAAAAATGAAACCTTCCCGACCACTAACACACGATCTTTTCAAAAATTTTGCAACTCATTTTGGAATTACCATAAAAGAAGTTGTAATCAATAAATTTGAAGAGGGAATATTTTATTCTAAGCTGGTTTGTGAGAAAGACGGCCAAATAACTGAAATTGACAGCAGGACATCTGATGCAATAGCACTTGCATTAAGATTTGAATGCCCTGTTTATACAATAACATCTATAGTTGATGAAGCCGGTATTACATTAACCGAAGAAGATGAGCAAACTGAGATGAGCAGTGAACATGAAGTAAAACGCCAACCTTCTGAATCTGAAAGCAAGAATAATGAGGAAACAGAAGAAGATCTTAGTGTGTTTTTACTTGAGGAACTTGAAAATATGCTTGAAAAAGCTATTAATGAAGAAAATTATGAAGAAGCTTCTCGTATTAGAGATGAAATTAGAAGAAGAAAAAATCAACATTCCTAAATTTCTGCTATACATTTTTTAGCAACCTGCCCTGCAACCGATTACAATTTTTATGTTAAAACAGGGGTACAATATAAACTCTGTCTGATTAAAAAATTATTCGTTTAAAAAACAAATGGTAACCCATTAGCTGCCAATCCGGGGGTTGTTGTTATACTAAGGGTGATTGTCATCATATAGATACTTCACTGCGTTCAGTATGACAAGAAAACGAAATCTTCTAAATTGTCATCCTGAGCGTAGCGAAGGATCTCATCTCCAAAGCATTATCACCGAAAAGATTCTTCTCTTCGTTCAGAATAACAAGAAAAAACAAATCCCTTCACCCGGTAAACATTTTTCCTTCTTGCCTTTTGTGGTTTTTTTTACCACCAAGTAAC
>WGGC01000173.1 GCA_015491905.1 Bacteroidales bacterium
CCTGATTTTAAATCATTATCTATATCCCTCATGTTATTAAGGTTCAGCACTCCGGCACTCAACAGGCCTATTGCCGATGCAGGGAGTAAAATATCCCATTGCCATTGCTGCGAGTTTAAAAACCATGTGCCGGCTACTCCGGTTAAACCAAAAAATAAAAACACGAATAAATCACCCAAACCCTTATAACCGTATGCATTTCTACCAACAGTATAACGGACAGCGGCTACAATTGAAAATAACCCCAGTAACAAAAATAATAATGCTAACACAAAATGATTTCCAAAAGCAGAATAAATAAGTGCCAGTCCGCTTACAAAAGAAAGTACCGCAAACAAAATAATAGCATTTTTCATTTGCATTGGCGAAATTTTACCACTCTGCACAGTACGTTGCGGCCCTACTCGTTCATCATTGTCTGTACCTTTTAACGTGTCGCCATAATCATTAGCAAAATTGGATAATATTTGTAAAAATAAGGTGGTTACAATAGCAAGAATAATAATACTCCAATGATAAACACCGCTATCAATGGCTATAAAACTACCTGTTAATACCGAGGCCAAAGCCAGGGGCAGCGTCCTTAACCGGGCAGCTTCTACCCAGTCCTTAAACGAAGGCTTTTTCTGATTTACAGTTTTATCAGCATCCAAAATTTAACAGCTTATGGAAATTTAGGATACTTATGAAAATCAGGGTCTCGTTTTTCCAGAAATGCATTTTTTCCTTCCTGAGCCTCTTCGGTCATATAATACAATAACGTAGCATTTCCTGCAAACTCCTGTATTCCAACCTGTCCGTCAAGTTCTGCATTTAACCCTAACTTTATCATTCTTAGTGCCATCGGACTTCTTTTGTGCATTGTCAGGCACCATTCTACTGTTTCATCCTCCAGCTGCTCCAAAGGAACAACCTTATTTACCAGTCCCATTTCCAAAGCTTCGGCAGCGGTGTATTGTTTATTTAAAAACCAAATTTCACGTGCCTTTTTTTGACCCACGATGCTGGCTAAATATGAAGAGCCAAAACCTGCATCAAAGCTCCCTACCTTAGGCCCTGTCTGTCCAAAACGTGCATTCTCCGAAGCAATAGTAAGGTCGCATACCACATGTAAAACATGACCGCCGCCAATTGCAAAACCATTTACCATGGCAATTACCGGTTTCGGAACAGACCTTATTTTGCGTTGTACATCCAAAACATTCAAACGCGGAACACCGTCTTTCCCAATATATCCACCTTTCCCTTTAACATTCTGATCCCCGCCGGCACAAAACGCCTTGTCGCCTTCACCCGTAAAAATTATCGAATAAACATCCATATCCTCACGGCAAATATCCATTGCCACAGCCATCTCCGTAGTTGTAGTCGGAGTAAAAGCATTGTAATATCTAGGCCTGTTAATAGTTATTTTAGCAATATGATTCCATTTTTCTAATTTTATCTCCTCAAAATCCCTTACTTTTTCCCAATTTCTAGTACTCATGATATAAAATTTTATTTAATGCAAAATTAACAAAAAATAAATCTTTTCTGCTATTTAAAAATAAGTGGCCTCAAACTGTTTTTATATAATAATTTTTTATTTTGGGCGGGTAAACCGGGCTGTTTGTTACAAGTCCTCTGGCAAAAGCAGTATTCGGCTAACCGTTTTCGGTGGCTCCTAAAGTCGCCCCGCCTCCGGAAGCCTCTATCTGCTTTTGCCGTCCGGGCTTTTCACTACCATCCCTCCCGCAGTTTATCATCTGATAAAATTTTACATGTTATTAACCTTTATAAGTTATTCAACTTGTTAATGATAATGTGCACGGAGAAGATTAGCTTTCTTGAACTAGTGTTGTTCTATAATATAACAGATAATAAATTTACTTTGAAACTGTTTGGTTTTGAAGACAATCTTAATGTAATATTAAAAATAGCGGAGCATTTTATTAGTATTGTTTTTTTAAATCTTTATAAAACAAAAAATTATTTTATTGAAGGTTGCGGCCGGGGTAGTAGCGGCAGCTCCCGGATGCAAAAACGTATATGTAGCAGGCATACGGGAGCGACCTTGGAAGCTCCCCGTATGCCGTGCGGAATAACGTTTTTGCATTTGGGACTATAGCGGATAACCCGGAATGCCGCCATAAAAAATAATAAATATCAGAAAAAATTTTCTTACAATGGTATATTACCATGTTTTTTAGGCGGATTACTTTCTGACTTTGTTTGTGTCATTTCAAGTGCTTCGATAAGTTTTTTACGGGTATTGCGAGGATAAATAATTTCATCGATATAACCTACTTCGGCAGCTTTATAAGGACTTGCGAAGTTATCGCGATACTCCTGTACTTTAACTTTGCGTTCTTCAGGACTAAGATTGCGGAAGATGATGTTTACGGCTCCTTCGGGTCCCATTACGGCAATTTCGGCCATAGGATAGGCATAATTTATATCTGTTCCGATGTGTTTAGATGCCATTACGTCGTAAGCTCCGCCATAAGCTTTCCGGGTAATTACGGTAATTTTAGGAACTGTAGCTTCTGCATAGGCGTATAATAATTTGGCACCGTGTTTTATAATTCCGCCAAATTCCTGAGTTGTGCCTGGTAAAAATCCGGGGACATCCTCGAAGGTGATAATTGGAATGTTAAAAGCGTCGCAAAATCGGACAAAACGAGCGGCTTTTGTAGAACTGTCAATATCCAGAACGCCGGCGAGTACCTGCGGCTGATTGGCAACAATACCTACTGACCTGCCGTTTAAGCGGGCAAAACCAACAATAATATTTTGAGCATAGTGAGGTTGTACTTCCAGAAAATGACTGTTATCCACTACCGAATGAATAATTTCTTTCATGTCGTACGGTTTATTGGGGTCGGAAGGGATAATTTCATCCAGCTTTTTATCTATACGTTTTGGGTCGTCGCCGGTAACTTTAATTGGTGGGTCTTCCATGTTATTCAATGGCAGAAATCCCATAAGTTCCCGCAGCATCATCAGGGCTTGTTCTTCATCTTCGGCAGTAAAGTGAGCTACACCGCTTTTTTTGTTGTGAGTCATGGCTCCGCCAAGTTCTTCTTTTGTTACTTCTTCGTGAGTAACAGTTTTAATAACATCAGGGCCGGTAACGAACATGTAGGAAGTTTCTTTTACCATCATAATAAAATCGGTAATTGCGGGCGAATAAACCGCTCCTCCTGCACAAGGGCCGAGTATAGCGGATATTTGAGGTATTACGCCTGATGCCCGTACATTCCGGTAAAAGATGTCGGCATATCCTGCCAAACTTTCAACACCTTCCTGGATGCGAGCGCCGCCAGAATCATTAAGGCCAATAACAGGAGCTCCCATTTTCATTGCCAAATCCATAATTTTGATTATTTTGTTGGCGTTGGCACGACTTAAAGAACCGCCAAAAACGGTGAAATCCTGTGCAAAAACATACATTAAACGACCATCAATTTTGCCATATCCTGTTACAACTCCATCGCCAAGAATTTTATTTTCCTGCATATTGAAATCGGTAGCTGTATGGGTTACAAACTTATCTATTTCAACAAAGGTGTCCGGGTCGAGAAGGGTAAGAATTCTCTCTCTTGCTGTTTTTCTGCCAGCTTTATGTTGCCTTTCAATACGTTTTTTGCCTCCGCCTAATTCGGCTTGTTTGTGTTTTTCTTCTAACACTTTAATTTTTGATTCCAGTGACATGGTTTTGTTATTTTGTCTGTAGTTTATATTTTTATTTATTCAAAAAGGATGAGAGGCTGATCACCTTCAATATTGTCTCCTTCTTTTACTAAAATTTCTTTAATTATACGGTCTTTAACAACTTTGTATTCGCTTTCCATTTTCATGGCTGATACAATAATTACCGTTTCACCTCCTTTTACTTCCTGTCCTTCTTCAACAAGTATTTTTACTACCTGTCCGGGCATTGGAGTTGAAATATAGGCTGCATCTTCCTCTTCTGCACCTTTTCTGTTTTTCATGTACCTGCTTTCCGCATCAATGATTTCAATTTCTAATGTGTTTTTTGATGTGGCAACCTGAAACGTTTTATTTTCTTTAGGAATAACTTCAAAGTTGTAATTTTTTCCTTTATAAATGATATTAAATAAACCGGGTTCTGTTTCCAGTAAATCTAAATCATATACTTTTCCATCAATGCGGGCAGAAATAGAATTTTCATTACGGTTTAATATTTCGAAATCTTTTATATTTCCGTTTATATCAATTTGATAAGACATAAAAAATAATTTTTATAATTATAAACGAGTAACTGCTTTTTTTCTTCCAAATTCTTTCCATTTACTGGATACTACATTGGGGGAACTGACAATTTGTTTCTGCAACTGATTTTGAAAGGCCACAAATGCTGTTATGGCAGCAATATTTTCACCATCTTCTGTGCAGGTTTCTCTTTTTTGTAGTTCTTCCTCGTTTTTTGGGATAAAATGTGTAGTATACCGTCCTTTTTTAAAGTCATCTATTTCTAATATTCTGCTTAGAAATGGGATAGAGGTTTTAACGCCGCTAATACGAAACCCTGACAGGGCTCTTTTCATACGGTCAATAGCTTCCATGCGATTGTTTCCCCATACCACCAGTTTGGAAATCATTGGGTCGTAATAAATAGGAATTTTATAACCATTATGCACATATGTATCATGGCGAATACCTGGCCCCAATGGAAACTGAATATGGTGAATAGTTCCAGGGTTAGGCATAAAATTATTATCAGGATCCTCGGCATAAATACGCATTTCAATGGCATGGCCATGTTGAGAAAGTTCTTCTTGTTTTACGCTAAGTTTCTCCCCGTCGGCAATTTTAATTTGCTCTCTTACCAAATCAATACCTACAACTTGTTCGGTAATTGGGTGTTCTACCTGTAACCTGGTGTTCATTTCAAGGAAGTAGTAGTTTAGATTGTCATCAGTAATAAACTCGATGGTTCCGGCACCGGAATAATTAACAGCTTTAGCAGCAGCCACTGCATGTTGTCCCATTTCCTGTCTTACTTTTGGGGTCATTATTGGGGAAGGAGTTTCTTCTACCACTTTTTGATGCCGTCTTTGAACAGAACATTCTCTTTCGAACAAATGGATACAATTCCCGTGTTTGTCTGCAAGAATTTGAAATTCAATATGGTGTGGTGAGCTGATATACTTTTCGATATAAACAGAATCGTTTCCAAAGGCAGCAAGGGCTTCAGATTTAGCTCCCTGAACAGATGAAAGAATGTCTTCTTCTTTTTCTACCAGACGCATTCCTTTTCCTCCGCCGCCGGCACTGGCTTTAATCATTACCGGAAGGCCTATTTCCATGATTTTTTTAACTGCAGCATCTATATCCGTGATAGGCTCTGCAGTTCCCGGAACAACAGGAACTCCTGCAGCAGTCATGGTTTTCCTTGCCGTAATTTTATCCCCCATGGTATTTATAGCATAAGCATCCGGGCCAATAAAGGTAATTCCCTCTTTTTGACATTGTTCTGCGAAATTTGCGTTTTCAGATAAAAAACCATATCCCGGATGTATAGCATCTGCTCCTGTTTTCATTGCTACTTCCAGTATTTTATCAGTGTTTAGATAGCTTTCGTTCGAAGGTGCCGGACCTATACAGTATGCTTCATCAGCATATTGAGTATGTAAAGAGGTTCTGTCTGCTTCCGAATAAACCGCCACTGTTTTAATTCCCATCTCCCGGCATGTGTTCATTACCCTTATGGCAATTTCACCTCTGTTTGCAATGAGGATCTTTTTTATCATTCCAAAGAATTTAAATAATTAATAATCAGTTATTTGGGTTAATTTATTAAAAAAATTAGCGGGGTAAAGATACTAAAATATATATCAAACCAACATAAATTTGAATTTACGATTGGTAAAGTCAGTTTTGTTTTGCATGGTGTTTTCTGTAATAAATTTATGCAATTAATTTAAACGTAATAAATTACCAGTATTGTAAAACTCTTTACTTCACGAAAATATTTTTTTGTTTTTTTTAGATAGGTATAATTTTATTATGATTTTCTATAATTCTCTTTAACCGGAAAAAAATAAAGATGTTTTAATTGGTATTTACCCCTATACTTCCGAAAATCTTCTTGAATTATCCCGACAGTCCTGCAAAGATTTGCGTAGTCTAGAGAAAAATTATCAATGACTAAAGCAAAGTCTTACATCGAGCTCAGGTTAATAATTAATGTAACTATGAATTAAAGTATATTTGCATATTCTTCTTTTTAATAAATTAAAAGAAATAAACCATGAAGAAAATTAGTATTGAAGAGGTAAACCATCTTAATAAAAATACCATGATGGAACAGCTTGGAATAGAATATACAGTTGTTGAAGAAGGTTATATGGAAGCTAAAATGCCTGTGGACAGACGTACATATCAGCCATATGGTATTTTGCATGGCGGAGCATCTATTGCTTTGGCAGAAACACTGGCAAGTTTCGGGTCTGCTTTAATGGTTGATACAGATAGTTTTCATGTAAAAGGACAGAATGTTACGGCAAATCATATACGTAGTGTTTCTCATGGTTGGGTTTATGGAGAAGCTAAAATTGTACATAAGGGAAGGACTACTCATTTGTGGAATGTGGACATATTAAATGAAGAAGAAAAATTAGTCTCCACTTGTAGATTAACTATTTTTATTGTGCCAAAGCAATCATAATTTTTAAATTTCCTAGCCTAACATTTTTAATATGGAACTGACGGCAATAATTTTAAGAAATTTACCTTTTGTCTTGTATAGTCTTCCCGGCGCTGATGAGGCTACACTGATGGTGCAAAAAAACAAAAATGTCAGGCGTCTTTCTATTGAACAAATTGAAGCTGAAAATGGATTTGTTATTGCACCTTTTGAAGGTGCAGGAAAAAATGTTCGTTTATTAGTTCCTGATTTAATTTTTAAAAGTAGTAGTGAAGATATTCTGTTGTCAGATTTTTTAAAGGATATACCTTATGATACTCCTGAATTCCCAAAAATAGAAGACAAAAACTATACCCGGGAGGAATACATGGAAACAGTGCAACATATTTTGACTGAGATGGAAAATGGAAAAATAGATAAGGTTGTTCTTTCCAGAGTAATTACAAC
>WGGC01000174.1 GCA_015491905.1 Bacteroidales bacterium
AAAAGAGCGGTGAAGGAATCTCTCTAAACGGACGGGGGTAGGAAAGCCTGAAATAATGGAACCCATGGTTTTACGAAAAACCTCTCTCCTCCTAAAATCACAAAACCCGGCTGTTAACCGGGTTTCGTATTTAAAAGATAAAAGCATTTTGTTTTTAGTGCTGTACAATGATCTTTCTTGAGACCACCCCTTTGGACGAAGTCAACCGCAGGAAGTAAATACCATTTGGCAAATCGAAAGTGTTGATTCTGATCTGCTTCATATAGGTGGTATTAACCTGTTTCAGCATTACCCGCATATTATACCTGTTGTACAATGTCATGGTATAATTCTGGTTATCATTGTTGTTAAACTTCACTGTAAGTTCCGTCGTAGTTGGATTAGGATAGGCATCGATGGTAACACCAGCTATGATCTCAAAAGTATGTTTACTTGTGCTGTTTAACGTTTCATCATCAACACTACTAACCCTTATCCTATAATATTTATAAGCAGGGAAACCAGAAGTAATTTTCCATTGGTATGAAGTACCGACAAAATTAGATTTTATAGGGTAAGTTGTACTTGTAGCAACTCCGGCTGAATTACATTTTACCAGAGTAATATCTCTTTTTCTATTTAATAAATTATCATTCCAGGAAATCCAATAAGTATCTCCTTTCTTCCATTGCTTTCCACTTACTAAAGGAGATACATTCTTAATAAAACTACCTTTAGGTAATTTTGTAATAGCAAAAGCATTTCTGCCATCACGGAAAAAATGTGAGTCAACAGTACTTACAATCCTTATTTTATAATATCCATAAACCGGATAAGTAGTTGACCCTGCCTTTATTTTCCAATCATAGGTAGTTCCTGTCACATTAGATTTTATAGTGTATTTCGTGTTGGTCACTGCTCCGGCTGAATTACATTTTACCAGAACAATATCTACTTTGCCCGGTAAGTTATCGTTCCATGATATCTTATGTGTTGTACCGTTTGCCCATTCAATACCTCTTACACTTGGTTGGATTACCTTAATAAAACTCCCCTTGGGTAAACTTTTTATGGCAAAAGCATGACGGCTTTCTCCGATAAGAGATCCATTTATGCTACTTATTCTTATTTTGTAATAATCATAGGTTGGATAAGTGGTTGTCCCTGCCTTTATTTTCCAGTCATAAGTACTTCCTGTCACATTGGATTTTATAGTATATTTCGTGTTAGTCACTGCTCCGACCGAATTACATTTTACCAACGTAATATTCACTTTTCCTGATAAATTGTCATTCCACGAAATTTTATGTGTTGTACCTGTGGCCCACACAATACCACTCACACTTGGCTGGATAACTTTAATAAAACTCCCCTTGGGTAGTTTTGTTATAGCAAAAGCATGGCGGCTTTCTCCAATAACACCATTAGCACTACTTACCCTTACTTTGTAATACCCATATACCGGAAAGCCAGATGTAATTTTCCAATTATAAGTGCTTCCTATCACATTAGATTTTATAGTATATTTCGTGTTGGTCACTACTCCGACCGAATTACATTTTACCAGTACAATTTCTACTTTGCCGGAAACATTGTCATTCCATGAGATCTTATGTGTTGTACCAGAGGCCCACTCTATGCTTCCTGCGCTTGGTTGGATCACCTTAATGAAACTACCTTTTGGTGATTTTGTTATTGCAAAAACATTCCTGCTTTCACCTTTAACAGCACCGTTAGCACCGCTTACTCTAATTTTGTAATACCCATATACCGGAAAGCCAGATGTAATTTTCCAATTATAAGTGCTTCCTGTCACATTAGATTTTATAGTATATTTCGTGCTGGTCATTGTTCCAGCTGAATTACATTTTACCAGTACAATATCTAATTTCCCTGTAACATTGTCATTCCATGAGATTTTATGCGTTGTACCCACTGCCCACTCAAGACCTCGTACACTTGGTTGAATAACATAAATTTTTGTCTTTGCAGGAACAGCTACAATTTTGAAAGCATGGTTGCTCTCATCAGCATAACTATCACTTATCGTACTAACAACCTTTATCATACAATTGTCTGAGAGTGTCTGGGTTTTGGGGATTTTCCAATCCCAGGTAGTTCCTTTTATAGAACTTGCACCTGAAATAACTGTATAGCTACGTCCTCCATTTGTACTCAGCATTAACTTTACCGGTTTGGTAAAGTTATCATTCCACGAAATCCTATGGGTTGTCCCAACTGCCCAACTTTCGCCGCCGTTAGGCTTAATAACTTTTACGAAAGGTGTCTGCCCCATAACGCTCATACTCAAAGAAAGAATGAATATGGTTAAGAAACCGGGGCTAAGAAAATAAAGTAACTTTTTCATGATATTATGTTTTTATTGAGTTGATATTTTTCTATTATTTATTTTTTTAATTCATCCAAACAATTTTAATACTTCTGGCAAATTTGTTTGTCGAGAGTCCGGCAAAATAAATACCAGATGGTAAGTCTCCTAATGAAAGTGGATAATGGTATGTTCCTTTCGGCAGGCTACCTCGGAAAATTGTTTTAAGCTTCTGCCCGGTAAGGCTGAACAAACTTAAATCCACATCCGTCTTTCCTTTCAAATCAAGCCAAATAACAGATTGAGAGGAAGCCGGATTCGGACTGCAATAGAACCTGTTAATCGGACTATGTATATTTTTTACCCCGGTAGTACCAGATAAAGTATAAGAAGCATCCAAGTGATAACCCACAAAATAAAGATGACTAAGATTATAATTATAAGATAATTGCAGAGGGCCATCCTGGTCAATTACCCACTGCTTTCCCTTAGAAGTATAATAATCTCCTTTGATAACATCGCCATACTTATCATAAACATATTGTGTAAGTGCGGAGTCTGCCCAAACACTATCCTGCCACCGCTGGATATAATCAGATTCTGTCCCCCCATAAAGATCGTGTGTGTATTGGGCGTTTACATAATTAGCCCATGTTGTCTTTGTAGTATCCCAGCTCTGCCCCAATGCGGTGACTAAATAGCTGTGTATATTATAAGTATAAGCATACTTTTCCGAATTTAACCACACACTATCTTTTTCTTTCCAAAACCGACCTGTGTAAGAGAGTTTGTTACTAACAGAGTCGTAAGTATAAACCTCTTTATAGAAATTCTGCCATTTGTAATCCACGCCATTTTCAATAATAGCGCTAAGTACATTTTTATGGGAATCATAGTTAAAAGTATAGCGTTGATTCTTTAACCACCCCAAACTGTCGTCCCATGTTTTACGAGTTAAGTTCAGCATGTTTCCGGCAGAATCGTATGTCGCCATTTCAAAAGTCTTGTTCACCCAGGCACTATCATTCCAAATTTCTTTATAAAAAGAAACTTGATTCCCGTAAATATCATAAGTATAGGTGCTGCTGTCAGAGTTTTCCCATTTTCCCTTATTCCATATCTCCCCCAACGAGGTAAGTATTTTTCTATCTGTACGGTAAGTATATATATTTTTTGCAGAATTAATCCAAGCTGAACCTGTCCAATCTTTCCAAACAGAAAGCAGTTTATTTCCAACAGAATCGTAAATACAACTATCCATTGTCGTATTTACCCAACCATTACCACCCTCTTCCTGGTTTTTTTTAATGGTTAAGAAACCATCTGAAGAATAAGAATAAAGACTCCTAACAGGATTCCCAAAATAAGAGTCAACTGTAACAGTATCAACCTTAACATCTTGCGCCCTTATTAATTTTTCTTTTTGTTTAAAGGGCTGTGGATTAAGTCGCGCTCTAAACAAAACAGGTAGCGGAAAGTCAGACACTCTTTCCTTAGATATTTGAGTTTGATTTTGATAATTTGCTGTTTGTAAATAATTCTGCCCAGAAGCAAAACCAGAAATAGAAATCAAAAACAGCATCAATATATTTGCGGTTATTTTCATTAAAGTTGCTCAGTAGAGTTTTTACATATAATTTTTTTCAAATACCTAATTTGATATCACAATTTTTATTCCAAAAATAGTTTAAAACTATTTTTTTCAATATTTACAGGCCTTTCAGCGTTATCTGGGAAATCTTACTATTCGCAATATTTTCCC
>WGGC01000175.1 GCA_015491905.1 Bacteroidales bacterium
AAAATAACACATGTAGCCCGGTCAGTATAATCAGTTATTGAAGACATCTTATCAGCTCCTACAACTATAACTTTTTTGTATTCGCCTGATTCTACGTATTTAGAAGCTGTAACTAAAGCATATATAAAAGTAGAACAGGCGGCATTCATATCAAAGCTAAAAGCATTTTTTATGCCCGTCTTATCACTAATAATATTAGCAGTAGCAGGGAATTGCATATCAGGCGTAACAGTAGCACAAATAAGTAAATCTACTTCTTCCGGTTTTGTATTAGTTTTTTTCAATAATCCCTTTACTGCTTCTACTGCCATATCAGAAGTACCCTTATCTTTTCCTTTAAGAATATGTCTTTCCTTAATACCGGTACGGGAAGTAATCCATGCATCATTGGTATCAACTATTTTTTCAAGGTCTTTGTTAGTTAGTACATCTTTGGGTACCCATGCATGGATACCCGTTATGGCCGCATTAATTTTCTTCATTTTTAGATATGTTTTTCAATAAATAATATATAAGCAATATCTTATAAATAATCCACTTTAAATAAAAAATATCAAATGTTATCAAATGAACAAGAAAAGCCCTTATCTTTTTTCAAGATAAAGGCCTTTAATTTTTTTCATAAATAATCAATGGTAGTGATTTACTTTTAACGAATTACAAAGTTTTTAGCTAAGCTTCGTTTCCCTGGACAACTAATTTTCCCTTATAATATAAATCACCATCAACATAATATGCACGGTGATACACATGAACAGTACCTGTTGTAGGACAAGTAGCTAAAACAGGAGCATTAGCTTTTAAATGAGTTCTTCTTTTATCTCTTCTTGTTCTTGAAATTTTCCTTTTTGGATGTGCCATTTTCCTTAAATTTTATATAGTCTAATTATTATTTTTTTAATTTTTTTAATTCCTCCCATCTGGGATCAACCTTAGGGCTTGCTGTTTCTTCGAGTTTTTTAAGCATTTCCGGATTACAAGTACTAATACCATTTTCATCATCGGGATGAACATGTTTTATGGGCAAAAGCAGATTAATATACTCATAAACATATTGTCCTAAATCCAGTCTTGATTCGGTAAAAGGAAGCTCAATCATATCGTCAGAAATCTCTCTGAATAATTCACCATACTTTACAATAAGCTGAAAATCCCCTTCTAAAGGTTGTTCATACATTTCCAAACAACGATCGCAATTTAACCATACATTTCCCGTAAAATGGAAATCAAAACGCATTAAATTTGATTCTTTTTCTAAACTTAAACTTAGATTTAGACTTCCACTTTTAATATCTGTAAACTCAAAGTCCTCAAAGAACGAATTATTAATAACAAAGTTATAATTATGAAACCCTATGCTTAATCCTTTAAAAGGAATTACAAGCTCTTTATTCTTATACACGTTATCAAAATTGGGCGGCAAAATTATTGATAATAATTGGTTAAAACAAATTTTTCCTTTTTAATTTTTTATCACTGCCTTCCGGTTGGTCTCTTTTATATTTTAAAATTAGGCATTATATAATAATCTGAATTCTATATATGCTTTCTATATAGAAAGCCGGAAATGACCCTAATAGAATGTTATTACAAAAAAAGTATAACTCTTTTCAAAAATTGTGTAACGTCATAGTGAAAAGCCTCACCTACTTTTGCCTCATAAAAAAATCATTTTTTCTATATGCCTGTAATTAATAATAATAAAAGGTAATTATTCAAGAAAAAATTATATGAAACGTTCATGAGTGAATGTTTTTTAAATCACAGTCACCCTGTGAAATAGAAAAAATTACACAGGGAGGGGAAAACGATTATTAATATATGGTAAACTACATATGACAAATTAAATATAAAGTTATAAACACATGAAACATATTATTATCTATTTTCTTATTTTTTTATCCTTTACGGGACATCCAATAAAAGCCCAGGAAAAAGTTAAACCATTAACACTACTGACTGAAAAGGCCATTTCTGTTAATCCGGAGATAAAAAAACTAAAAGCAAGATGGGAGGCTGCCAGACAAAATATTCGAATTGGAACAAATTTGGCTGATCCGGAATTAAACATTGGAATTATCAATGTCCCTGTAAACACTTTTTCACTTAATCAGGAGGCTATGACAGCAAAAATAGCAGGGATAACCCAACGAATTCCATATCCGGGAAGTTTGAAAGCTAAAGCTAAAGTAAAATCAATGGATACCGCCATTATTACCAGTCAAATAGAAGACCTTAAAAATCAAATTACCTATCAGGTTTCCTTTCTTTACTTTAATTTACAAGAAATACGAAAGGAAAAAGAACTTACACAAGAGAGTATACAGTTATTAAAACAGATTTCTAATGTAGTAAAAAGGAAATACGAAGTAGGATCGGCTACTTTACAACAAATTATACAGGTTGAAGTACGAATTACTCAGTTAAAGGATAAACTTCAATCATTATCCGGAGATGAAAACGACCAGGAGTCTCAAATCAATGCTTTGCTTCATAATAAGACTAATACAAAAATAAAAACGGGCACTATTGAGAAAACCGGTGATTTTAATTTGAAGACAGACAGTCTGTTAGCAACAGCAAAAAATTATCGCCCTCTTTTACATGAAATTCAATTATTTAAGACAAAGGCTGAACTAATTAAAAAAGAAGCTCGATATACATTTTATCCAAATTTTAAAGTAGGAATACAATATTCGCAAAGAGGATTTAACAGTCTATCAGGAATAAATTACCCTGATTTTCTTGGGGTTGTTGTTGGCATTTCTATACCGGTGAATTATGGCGGAAAGAAAACTGCAAAGATAAAAAAGGCAAAGTATTTACAAGAAGAGTACATACAGCAATACAATACATCAATACAAACATTACGTCAAAATTTTGGAAAGTTAACTTCATTACTAGAATCTCTTAAAGAAAGAGAATCTCTTTTAGCCGAAACATTATTACCACAATCCATACAATCATACAAAGCCTCTTTAGCAGATTATCAGGTTAATAAAATTGACTTTGTAAATGTTATTCAAGCAGAGGATAATATTTTAAAAGTTAAAACCAGTATAGCGAAACTACGGACAAACTATAAAAAGAAGTTAGCACAAATTGAATTTTTGTCTGGAAAAAATATCATTCAAATAAATAAAAAGTAATTATATCATGAATAAAAGAATTTTTACCTCTATTTTATTAATAATTATAGGTGCAGCAGCGGGTGTTGCCGGATATTATTTAATACAAAAAAATAAAAAACCATCTGTTTCTTTAACCGGGAATACTTCCTCAAAGAAAGAACGTAAAATACTTTATTGGCGTGCACCAATGAATCCAAAAGAAATTTACAACCATCCCGGCAAATCTAATATGGGTATGGACTTGGTACCTGTATATGCCGATGAGGGAGGAGAAAGTGGGGTTGTTTCAATTAACCCTGTAATAGAGCAGGATATGAATGTTAAAATTACCACTGTAAAATCAGGAAAATTACACGCAGATATCTATACCAATGGTAATCTTCAGCCCGATGAAAGAAATGAATTTACAGTAACAACTAAAACGGGTGGGTGGATTGAAAAAATGTATATCGACTATACTGGACAGAAAGTTCATAAAGGAGACAATTTAATAAAAATATATTCTCCCGAATTGGTTTCTGCACAAGAAGAATATTTAACTGCCCTGGCTTATGACAAAGCCATGAAAAATACAGCCGCCCCATCTTCATTATTAAAAAATGCTATTAGAAAACTTCAATTGTTGGATGTATCTAAAAATGAAATACAACAACTAAAAGAAACTATGAAAGTAAAAAAATATATTATTCTTAAGGCTCCTTTTAGTGGCACTGTTTTGGAGAAAAAAGTTGAAACAGGTGCTAAAATAAGTCGTGGTACTCCTTTATTAAAAATTGCTAATTTAAGTAACCTATGGATCTGGGCAGATATTTATGCATACGAGCTTGATAAAATTCAGCTGCAGCTTCCTGTTAAAGTTACTATCGACTATTTACCGGGAAAATCTTTTAACGGGAATATATCTTTTATAAACCCTACCGTAAATAAGAAAACCAGAACAGTAAAAGTTCGAATAGAAATCCCCAATAAAAAAGGTTTACTAAAACCGGGAATGTTTGCTAATGTTGACATAACAGGAAAAAGCCTTGGAGTATATCCATTAGTACCCGAACAGGCTATTTTAAGAAGCGGCAGAAAGAATACTGTAATTATATCATTAGGTAATGGGAAGTTTAAACCTGCAGAAGTTGAGCTTGGAGGATATGCAGATGGATATTATCAGATTTTGAAGGGGCTTAATGCAGGAACAAAAATTGTAACCTCCGCACAATTCTTAATAGATTCTGAATCTAGCTTAAGAGCCTCTTTGGATATGTTTTCCGGTTCTGATAACAAAAAGAAAAGCATCAAAAAAAACATTAAAAAACAACCTCATAACAATTCAGAAAAAAATGATAAAAATCAAAAAGATTCTGAATTAATTAGAAAAGGAGTAATCAATGTAGAGGCTATAGATAAAAATAATGACGGAATTCTCTATCAGGATATAATGGATTGGAATGTGATTTCGGATAAACCGGGAACATGTCCGGTTTGCGGAATGAAACTCCGAAAAATGACTATTAAACAAGTAAAGCATAACCTGAAAGAACATGGTTTTCAGTATAAATAATAATATGTTAAGCCTTGTTATTCAAAGGGTTTAAAGAAAAAAGGTTTTAAAAAAGTATATAAAGAAAAAGAACATGGTACCAAAAGATACAAATAATGACGGACTTATAGCCAAAATTATCGAATGGTCTTTAAATAATAAAGCCCTGGTGATAATATTAACTGTAGCGCTTGTGTTAGCAGGGGTATGGGCTATAAAAAACACATCGGTGGATGCTATTCCCGACTTAAGCGATGTCCAGGTAATAGTATTTACAAAATATCCTGGGCAGGGGCCACAAATAGTAGAAGATCAGGTTACTTACCCTTTAACTACAAAAATGCTTTCTGTTCCCGGAGCGATAAATGTAAGAGGTTATTCCTTTTTCGGTTTTTCAATGGTTTACATTATTTTTAAGGATGGAACAGATTTATATTGGGCAAGAAGTCGCGTACTGGAATATTTAAGTTCATTGCAAAGTCAGCTTCCCCAGGGCGTTTCTCCTGAATTAGGCCCTGATGCCACAGGTCTCGGATGGGTATATGAGTATGTTCTAAAATCCAAAAAAAGAAGTCTTCAAGAGTTACGGTCAATTCAAGATTGGTTTTTAAGATATGAGCTTACAGCTGTTCCGGGGGTATCAGAAGTAGCAAGTCTTGGTGGTTTTGTAAAACAATATCAGGTTAATGTTAATCCTATTAAACTGGCCAGTTATGACTTATCATTAGAAAAAGTAAAAAAAGCCATTGTTAAAAGTAACAATGATGTAGGAGGACGATTACTTGAAATGGGAGAAATGGAGTTTATGGTAAGAGGTCTGGGTTATATTAAAAACAAAAAAGACCTTAAAAATATTGCTATTGGAATAAACAAAAGCACAGGAACCCCAATTTATTTAAAAGATATTGCAAATGTGGTAATTGGCCCAGAGATTAGGAGAGGGGTAGCAGACTGGAACGGAAACGGAGAAGTTGTTGGAGGTATTGTTATTCAACGTTTTGGAGAAAACGGATTAAAAGTTATTGAAGGTGTAAAAAAGAAACTGGCTGAATTAAAAAAATCCCTTCCTGACGATGTACAAATTATTACAGCTTATGACCGTTCCGGGTTAATTTCAAAGGCAATTGATAATTTAAAAGATAAACTACTTGAAGAGATAATAGTTGTTTCAATTGTGATTTTTGTGTTTCTACTTCACTTCAGAAGTTCTCTAGTTGCTATTTTCACTTTACCAACAGCAGTATTAGGAGCATTATTAATTATGCATTTACAAGGTATCAATGCTAACATTATGTCGTTGGGAGGTATTGCTATTGCTATTGGAGCTATGGTAGACGCCTCTATTATCATGGTTGAAAACGCTCAATCGCACGTACTTCATAATCAGTTATTGCCTCCGGAAAAAAGAAAACCACATTGGGCAGTTATTATGGAGGCATCAAAAGAAGTAGGGCCATCAATTTTCTTTTCATTGATAGTAATTGTAGTTTCTTTTTTACCTGTTTTCGCTTTGGAACAACAAGAAGGCCGCTTATTTAAACCTCTTGCCTATACAAAATCTTATTCAATGCTAGTAGGAGCAATACTTGCAATTACTATTGTACCGGTATTAATGGGTTATTTTATCCGGGGAAAAATGAAGAAGGAGGAAGATAATCCTATTACCAGGTTTCTCATGTATATTTATCACCCTATAGTTGATTTTGTGATGAAACAAAGGTGGTTGGTATTAATTATAGCAGTAGTAATATTGATTGCCACCTGGTTTCCATATAAAAAGTTAGGGTCTGAATTTATGCCTCCATTATATGAAGGCGATTTACTATATATGCCTACTACCCTTCCGGGGATATCTATTACAAAGGCGCGTCAGCTGTTACAGCAAACGGATAAAATAATCAAATCATTTCCCGAAGTAAAATCAGTTCTAGGCAAAGTAGGCAGAGCTGAAACAGCAACAGATCCCGCCCCACTCTCAATGATAGAAACCACTATCCAGCTTAAGCCGCAACATGAATGGCCAAAAGGCATGACTCCTAAAAAATTAATTGACAAAATGGATGCTGCCATAAAGATACCTGGAGTGACAAATGCATGGACAATGCCTATTAAAACACGCATTGACATGCTTTCTACAGGTATAAAAACACCTGTTGGAATAAAAATTTCCGGACCTGATTTAAGTGTTTTACAAAAACTTGGGCAGGAAATAGAAAGAGTAGTACGTAAAGTGCCAGGAACCAGATCGGTATATTCAGAAAGAGCAGAAGGAGGGAATTATATTGATTTTGACATTAACAGAAAAGCAATTGCCAGATACGGTTTAACTGTAGGAAATGTTGAAAATATTTTCATGTCTGCAGTAGGAGGTATGAATATTACAAAAACTGTAGAAGGTCTGGAAAGATATCCTGTAAATTTAAGGTATGAGAGAGATTTTAGAAATAACATACCAGCAATTGAGCGTGTACTGGTCCCTTTGCCAAAAGGAGGCCACATTCCTTTAAGTCAGCTTGGAAAAATAGTAATAAAAAAAGGCCCACCAGTAATTAAATCAGAAAATGCACGGCCAAACTCATGGGTGTATATTGATATTGAAAATACAGATGTAGGAACATATGTTAAAAATGCCCAGAAAATTGTAGGTAAAAAGATTCACTTGCCAGCTGGATATTCCTTAATATGGAGTGGTCAATATGAATATATGCAGAGAGCAGCCAAAACCTTGTCATTGGTTATTCCCCTTACCTTATTAATTGTAATTTTACTACTGTATTTTAATACTAAATCATTTACCAAAACAGGAATTATCCTTCTGGCATTACCTTTTTCTATGGTTGGTGCTATTTGGTTTTTATACTTTGCAGGATACCATATGAGTGTAGCCGTTTGGGTTGGAATTATTGCCTTGCTGGGGGTAAGTGCCGAAACCGGAGTTATAATGTTGCTTTATTTGGATATAGCTTATGAAAACTGGTATAAATCTGGGAAACTAAAAACTCTGCATGATTTAAGAGAATCTATTTTTGATGGTGCAGTGAAGCGTATTAGACCAAAAATGATGACAGTTACTGTTTTATTTTTTGGATTATTACCCATTTTGCTGGGCCATGCTGCAGGAAGCGATGTAATGAAAAGAATTGCTGCTCCTATGGTTGGTGGTATTTTTACCAGTTTAATAATGGAATTAACAATTTTCCCGGCTATTTTTTACATTATAAAAAAAAGAAAATTACGAAAACAAGGATTGATTACTAAAGATTAAATAAACGTAAAGTTAAAAAAGGGTAAAAGGCATAATAATGCTTTTACCCTTTTAATAATCTTTCACTTTAAAATTTTTTAAACACATGAAACGTCCAGGATTGAATAATTATTAAATCACATTCACCCTGTGAAATAGAAAAAATTTCACAGGGCAGGGAAAATAATTATTCAATTACGGTAATATCTGACCAATGAAACACAAAATTATAAACACATGAAAGAAATAAAGGCATATATAAGGAAAGAAAAAGCTGAAAATGTAATTCAGAAACTGGAAGAAGCAGGAGTTGACGGCATGACAATATTAGATGCCAATGCATTAGCCAATTGGGCTGATAGTGATTCATTCAGTTACTCCATTGAATACGTTCAAAAATACTCAACAATTGTTAAGATTGAATTAATATGTAAAAAAGAAAAACTAAACACATATCTTGAAATTATTAAACAAGAGGGATACACAGGAAAAAGTGGTGATGGTTGGATATTCGTTTCCAACATTGAAATAGCAATAAGGATAAAAACCGGAAAAAAAGGTTTGGATAAATAGCCTTCACATATTGATAAAATTTATTTCTTAAAAAAAACAATGTAATTTGACTTGATTTAAATAATTTTAAAGGAAACTATTGATTATTTTTGTTGCGTGAGTACAAAAATTGAAATTGAAAAAAACTTGACCTCATTAAAAAATGAGTCTCCACTTATTATAGCCGGCCCCTGTAGTGCTGAAACTGAAGAACAAGTAATAACTACTGCCCGTTTATTAAAAAATGATCCGCGAATAAGCATATTCCGGGCAGGTGTATGGAAGCCTCGTACACGCCCCGGTAGTTTTGAAGGTATGGGAGAAGTTGCTCTTCCATGGCTTTCCAGAGTAAAAAAGGAAACAGGGTTTAAAATTGCAATTGAAGTAGCAAAACCTAAACATGTTGAATTAGCATTAAAATATAATATAGATATTTTATGGCTCGGAGCACGAAGTGTAGTAAGCCCTTTTGTAGTTCAGGAAATTGCAGACGCCTTAAAAGGCACAAACATAACAGTAATGATTAAAAATCCTGTTATTCCTGATTTAAAATTATGGATTGGTGCCATTGAAAGAGTTAATGCTTCAGGTATCAATAAATTAATGGCTATTCATCGTGGTTTTCATTTTTTTGAGAAATCACCCTATCGCAACTCTCCTATGTGGGAAATACCAATTGAATTAAAGCGGATAATTCCTGATTTACCGATTATCACTGATCCCAGTCATATCACAGGAAAAAGGAAATTACTGAATGAGATTTCTCAAAAAGCATTAGATTTGGAAATGGATGGGTTGATGATTGAATCGCATGTTAACCCTTCTGTGGCATTGTCGGATGCAGCTCAACAAATTACACCATCAAGGCTTAAAGATTTATTAGACAATCTGATCATAAGAAAGAAAAAAGGAAATCCTGTTTTCGAAAATAGTTTGGAAAAGTTACGTAATGAAATAGACAAACTGGACGGGGAATTACTCCAGATACTAGCCAGAAGACTTGAAATTACTGATGAAATAGGAAAATATAAACGAGAGAATAATATTACAATACTTCAAATGAAACGTTGGGCAGGAATTATTCGGGATCGTTTATCTATTGGAGCTCATTTAGGCCTTGATGAAAAATTTTTATACGACTTGTTAAAGGTGATTCATAAAGAGTCAATTATAAGACAAACGGGAATTCTAAATAAAAAAAACAAACCGTAATATAAAAATATTTTACATCCAGTGTTTCTTTTTAAAATAAGCTACCAGCCCTATTCCCAGTAAAATCATCACAAAAATAAGAATCCAAAAAGCGTGATCTTCTTCCTGAAGAGGTAAATGTACATTCATACCATAAAGCCCAGTAAGAAATGTAAGAGGAAGAACAATGGAAGAAATCAATGTGAGAATTTTCATTATCTCATTAGTTTTATTCGTCTGCATTGAATCAAATGTAGTAGATAAACCTACAATTAACTCTCCATAATCCTCAGTCATATCCCACATTTTATTATAGTAATCTAAAATATTGCCCCAATAGTCTTCCATATTATCAGCAAAACCTTTTACTTTTCCTGATTCAAACTGATTAAAAACTCTTAGTTGCGGTTTTAGCATAGTATTTAAAATAATAATATTTTTTCTGGTAATTGATAATCGTTCAATAATGGTAACCGGTCTTTTATTAAAGAGTTCCCTGTTTATAAGTTCTAATTCTAATCCCACTTTACGAAGAAGATACACTGTTTGATTCATAAGCCTTTCCAACAAAACATACAGCAACGCATCTGAAGTAGCCACTTCAAACGACTCGCCTCTTTTTTCCTGTTGCTTTGCTTCTTCAAAAATAGAATCAATTACCCAGTGCGACTTTCCAATAGTAATTATAAAATCTTCGCCCCAGAATATTTTTACTTCTTTTGGCTTAATAAATTTATTTTCTTTATCAAAATTAGGAAAGTGAAGTATCAGGAAGTAATAATCTTCATACACATCAATTTTTGGTCGTTGATTTGATTGCCGGCAGTCTTCCAAATCGAGGGTATGAAAGTGAAAATTATTTTTTAACCATTCAAAATCTTTTTCGGAGGGAATAGAAATGTTGTACCATTTAAGTCTGCCACCTAATTTTACTGTTTCTATCATAGGCTTTTCCTCCTTTTTTAATTTTTCAGAATAATTCCATAAAATGATTTAATGCCACGCAAAAGTAATCAAATATATGAATTTTAAAAACGAAGTAATTACCTATCCTATTTTTCAGGCATCTTTTTCCATGAGAATGTTTTTAAAAAATGACGAATATCTTCTTTTATAAACTCTATTACAGGAGAAAGCGAATCGTTGTTAGGCGGGAGGTTAAAATATAAAGAACCACGAAGGAAGTTTTTTGAACTATCAGTTATAATAAACTGATAAGGTGAGGCTACCCCATTTCCTTCAATATCATAAACCATCCCATAAATATTATGTGCAGGATTTATAATTAAACTATCATTAATAGCATTTGCCTTTGGAATATGTTTAACAACCATTTTACGGGCATCTTTAAGGTATTTAATTAAATTATTATGGACAACTTTATAACTAATGTGTATTGTAGCATGAAATTGAGGATAGTCCATATTAATCCAATATTTTTCATGAGGAGAATAAGGATCCGGCGTTATTTTTACATATTTAGGGTATTCAAAAGTGTAAGGAAAAACTGTGTCAAATAGTTTATATTCATGTTTAGGCAAAGTTATTCTGAAATATCCTCTGGGCTTTGGTGTATAATGTGATTGGCAACCATTGATAAAAAGGGCCGTTATCATCAAAAAAATTATAGCCAGTATGTTTTTTTTAAAATTATTTATTATCATTTTCTGCAGGAAGTGTTATTTTAACCTTTTTAATCTTTCTCCGGTCGGAATCTATTATTTCAAACTTAAAATCTTTAATGCTAATAACGTTTCCAATATCAGGAATTTTACCTGATTTTTCAAGAATAAGTCCGGCAAGAGAATCAGATTCCCCTTTTTCATCATCAAAAAAATCATCAGGAATTTTTAGAATTTTACATAAATCGTTTAGCATAATCTGAGCATTAAAAATATAAGTACGATCATTTAATTTATTAAAATGAAAGGTCTCATCTTCTTTATCAAATTCGTCATTAATTTCACCTACAATTTCCTCAAGAATGTCTTCTAAAGTAATAATTCCTGTTGTCCCGCCATACTCATCAACCAATAAGGCCATATGTATTTTTTTTTGCTTAAATTCCTGTAGTAAATCATTTACTTTTTTATATTCAGGGACAAAAAAAGCAGGCCTTATTAATGATTGCCAAGGGGTATTTTTATTTGCATCTATTAAAGGCAACAAATCTTTAATATATAATATTCCTTTTATTTTATCAAACGTATTCTCAAAAACAGGTATTCTGGAATACCCTGAAGCAATAACTATTTCAATTAATTTATTAAATGGAGTATTAATTTCAACTGCAGTTACATTTACTCTATTCTGCATAAGCTCTTTAGCTTCTTTTTCGCCGAATGTTGCAAGGCTTTTTAATATCATTTTCTCATCTTGAGGAGATTCTCCTGTAACTGTAATATCAATTGCCCTAGACAAATCGCTACGGGTTGCCGCATCTTGCTTTTTTTCAAGTTTTTTATCAATAAGTGAAGTAGATTTTACAAGAATCATGGACATAGGACGAGCTAGAACAATTAAAATATCCAATAAATTCACAACAAACAAAGAAAATTCAACCGGTTTATTGTTAGCATATATTTTTGGCAAAATCTCACCAAAAATTAATAAAAATGATGTTACAATAATAATTTGAATCAGAAAAGTTAAAACCGGATTTTGAGCAAAATTAAAAAGCAAAGTAGTTAAATATGTAGAAATAACAACAATACCAACATTTATAAAATTATTTGAGATTAATATCGTTGCAAGCAATAATTTAGGTTTTTTTCGAAGAGAAAGCACTTTTTTACCCTTTTTACCCTTTTTTTTGCCTAGTTTCTTCAGGTCACCGGGCTGTAATGAAAAAAAGGCTGTTTCTGAACCAGAAACCAATCCGGAAAAAAACAGCATAACCAGTAATACAAGTAAAGTTACAATTGCCTCTGTAGAAATTCCACGATAAAAACCATGGTTGAGTAAAAAATTCAGGTGAGGATCAGGATCAAGTTCTATTGTCTCCAAAACAATTTTTTTCGTTCAGTATTAGCAATGCAAAATTAAAAAGAAATTTGAAACATTAACGTTTATACTAATTTAACTAAAAATTAACTCCATAATTCCTTAAAAGGGGTACCTAAAATGGTAAATCATCTTCTGCTCCTGAGGGTAATTCTTCCTTATCAGGAGTTTGACTATTGTTTTCTGGTAAGGGATAGTTTCCAGATGAATTTGATTCACCTTTTCTTGTCAGTATATTTATTTTATCGGCAACAATTTCTGTTACATAACGTGTGTTTTCATCTTTATCTGTATACTTTCTTGTTTTTATTTTACCTTCAACATACACCAAATCGCCTTTTGCAAAAGTTTTTTCTGCCAAATACCTATATCCGGTAATATTATGCCACTCTGTTTGATCTACCCAGTTATTTTCTTTGTCACGATAACTCTCTGTAGTAGCCAACGAAAAACTGATTTTTTTCGTACCATTTTCAAAAGTAAAAATTTCAGGATCTTTTCCTATTCTACCTATTAATATAACCTTATTTAGCCCAGCCATTTTATAATTGTTTTTTATTAATACTATATATAAAAATTTAATTTTAGATGCGTTATAGCGTCGTCATTTATTATTGATTATTACATCAAAGATAATAATATTTTTTCATATATTAAAAGAGTAATAAACAAAATACTTAGCCGCAGGAAACCAGTTAAATTACTTGCTTTTTTAGGAGAGAAAGTATAATATCAGGAAAATAAAGGTTAACAAATAAAGTAATAAGATACTGGTTTGCTTTTACTTCTTAAAATCCAATTTTAAAACCCCTAATAATATTTTTAAATATTTATTATTTTTCATATGATAAATTCCTATTATCCTTATTTATATCTGTTGAATAAAACAGACTAAAGGTCGCTCATATTGTGAAAATCCTTAAAAAAGAAATGTTTAGGTCAAAAAAAAATAGAAAAACATTAGCTTTTAGAAAAATTCTTCTTATTTTTGTCGCCCAAATTAAAAAACTAATGTAAAATACATTAAAAAATTAGAATCATGACAAAAGCAGAGATTGTAGCAGACATTGCCAACAAAACAGGAATTGAAAAAGTAGCTGTACAAGCAGTTGTTGAATCTTTTATGGAAAGCATAAAAGAAACTATGGTTAATGGGGAAAATGTTTATTTAAGGGGCTTTGGAAGCTTTGTAATTAAAAAAAGAGCAGAAAAAACTGGTCGTAATATTTCAAAAAATACTACAATTGTTATTCCGGCTCATAATATTCCTTCTTTCAAACCTGCAAAAACTTTCGTTAACGAAGTTAAAGAAAACGTAAAATAATTTTTTCATTTAAAACAAAAAAAAATGCCAAACGGAAAAAAGAGGAAGAGACATAAGATGGCAACCCATAAACGCAAAAAACGTTTAAGGAAGAACAGGCATAAGAAGAAATAATTAAATTCTTATTTTTTAAAACCGATGCTTTATTTTACAAAGCATCGGTTTACTTTTCCCTTTTTTATAAATATTAAGGGAATTACTTTTATATTACCACCAAATAAATCAACCCTGAACTTAGTGCAAATTATTTATGTAAAACAATATTAGAGTGAACAAAGAATTAGTAATAGATTCGGTTGGTTCGGAGGTTAATATTGCACTACTTGAGGATAGCGCTTTGGTTGAACTTCATAAAGAACATACTAATACAGCATTTACTGTTGGAGATGTTTTTTTAGGAAAGGTCAGAAAAATTATGCCGGGTTTAAATGCGGCATTTGTGGATGTAGGATACAAGAAAGATGGTTTTCTCCATTACCTTGATTTAGGTCCGCAAGTTTTAACTTTAAATAACTATACCCGTCTTTTGCAACAAGGCAAAGGGGATAAGTTTACATATGAAAAGTTTAAACGGGAAAAAGATATTGAAAAGACGGGAAAAATAACCAAAGTGTTATCTCCCGGACAAGAAATTCTGGTACAGATTGCCAAAGAGCCTATTTCTACAAAAGGGCCGAGAATTTCCACAGAAATATCTTTCCCTGGAAGATATTTGGTTTTATTACCATTTTCTGACAAAATTTCCATTTCTCAAAAAATTAGAGGAAAAGAAGAACGAGCAAGGCTAAAAAGATTAATAATGAGTATAAAACCGGACAATTACGGTGTAATTGTCCGAACAGTAGCCGAAAATAAAAAAGTTGCTGATCTGGATACTGATTTAAGAAATCTTGTTTCCAAATGGGAAAAAATATCCGCCAAGTTGCCTCACCTAAAAGCACCTCAGAAGGTATTAAGTGAGTTAGACAGAACCTCAGCCATATTAAGGGACCTCCTTAACGAATCATTTAACAATGTATATGTTAACGACCCGGTACTTTATGAAGAAATTAAATCTTTTATCATAAAAATAGCTCCGGAGAAAAAAGACATAATAAAATTATATAAGGGACGAGAGCCCATCTTCGAGCATTTCAACATTGAAAAGCAAATAAGAAATTCTTTTGGAAAAAATGTTACCATAAAAAGTGGCGTTTATCTTATTATAGAACATACCGAGGCACTTCATGTTATTGATGTGAACTCCGGACACCGTGTAAATAAAGACAATTCGCAAGAACAAAATGCTTTGATTACGAACATGGAAGCCGCAACGGAAATTGCCAGACAGCTTCGTTTACGGGATATGGGAGGAATCATTGTTGTCGATTTTATTGATATGCATGATGCCCGAAACAGGAAGACTCTTTTCGAGCATCTTAAAAGTGAAATGGCAAAAGACCGTGCTAAACATTCTATACTCCCACCAACAAAATTCGGATTAATTCAAATTACCCGCCAGCGCGTCCGACCGGAAATGAATGTTGAAGTTATGGAAAAATGCCCTGTTTGTAATGGAACAGGACAAATAAAGTCTAGTATTACTATAATAGATGATATTGAAAATAATATTGAATTTTTATTAAAAGACCAAAATTTAAACCATTTAACTTTAACTGTTCACCCTTTTATTTATGCTTATTTAACGAAAGGAGGAATGTTCAAATCACGACAATGGAAATGGTTCATGGAATTTAAAAAATGGATAAAAATTCAAGAAATAAAAAATTATCATTTGCTTGAATATCATTTTTTTGATAAAAACAAAGAAGAGATAAATCAGTAAACAAAAGAATAAAACAAAAACCGGAAAATTCCGGTTTTTTTTGTTTTATAAAATAAGATAAGTTTTTATTTATTTGGGTGAATGCTTAATACAGGAATTGGCGAGTGATTTACCATTTGCGCAGCATAAGGCCCTAACCATAAATTCATAGCAGAAGTTTCTTGCTCTGTCATTATTGAAATAAGGTTTGCATCTATCTTTTTAGCATAAGCTATAACACTTTCTGCCAGGTTTTGGGTCTCAATATAAGAACTTTCAAAACGCACTCCGTTTTCTTTTAAATAAACCTGTGTTTGAGAAACATAGTTTTTAATCCTGTATCTCACGTCATCTGAAGAAGTGGTGAAAATTCCAATGATATGAATAGTAGCATTAAAATATTTAGCAAGTAAAGCTGTAAAAGGCACTTTTTCTCTGGTAACTTTTGTACGGTCCAGCGGCATAACAATTGTTTTCAATTCTTTATGAGAATTTACACTTTCTCTGATTGTAATAATTGGTATTTTGCTTGCTGAAACAATCCTGTTGGCATTACTTCCTATCCAGAACTCTTCAAACCCGGAAGACCCATGTGTCCCGACAACTATTAAAAAGGCATTTATTTTCTTTGAAACATCGCATATTACTTTGTAAACCTTTCCTTTTTCTATTATAAAATCAATTCCTTGAGGCACTTCAGGAGAATACTGATTTATCAATTGTTGAAAACGTCCGGTAACTTCATTGATAATATTTTCCGGTTCCTGTGCAAAAATCTCTTTGGAGTAGTCCAAATGATTAGCCCAAACCATTGTAAGACCAGCCTCAGCTTTTCCGGCAATGGAAACAGCATGCTCCAGCGCATTTAAAGAACATGACGAAAAATCAATTCCAACAACAATTCTTTTCATTTTTTAAATATTTTTTGTTTCATTGAACACACGGAACCTACGATAATTAATTAATCATTTATCTTTATGATTTATAATTATTCAATCATGGACTCTTCATTTGTTTAATCCCCAAACTAATATTATCCTTAATTTCCCATGCTAAAGGGTATCTCCATTTAATAATTTCCAAAAAATGAATTGACTGCATATGAGTTCGAAAATCACCAACACGTACCCGGTAATAAGGTTCGTTAAAGGTTATATATGCCGGCAATCCGTAACGCTTCTCAAAATTATTCTTCACTTTTAAGGCATTATTTAATGCATTATTTCCAGACCCTTTAAAAATTTGTATTCTATAACCCTGAATTGTAGGAAATCTTTTATTTTGTTGATAATTTAGTGTTAAAATAGTGTCAATACGAGAATCTCCCTTATACATGTAATTATAATCCGGTATTGAATCTTGAGCAAAAAGCACTTTTCCTGTACTTAAAATCAAAAAAACCAATAATGTTTTGGCAATATGAAATAATACTTTATTATAAGTCATCTTTATCAATAATATAATGTGTTGACCTGACACTCATTACCGGAATAGTAGCTCTGTTAATTAATTGCTGTGCATAAGGCCCTAAAAATCTTTGTGCTGTTGTACTTTCTTGCTCAGTCATAATAACAATTAAATCTACATTATTATTATCAGCATAATTTAAAATAGCTCCGGCAACATTATCAGCCTCCACTGTAGCAAATTTAAATTTCACCTGACTATCATCTAAAAATGATTGGGCTTGTTCTCCATACTCATCAATTCTCCGCCTTATTATTCTTAATGTAGAATTATAAATCTTAAGTAGATGAATAGTAGCATTAAATTTTTGTGCCAAATCAACAGCAAATGGAAGCTTTTTCTTTGTTTCAAGTGTACTATCCAAAGGCAATAAGATGTCTGATAGTTGATTATTAATAGTAAAACTTCCGCGAAGGGTAACTACAGGACAAGGAGCAGATGTAGTAATTCTGTATGTATTACTACCTATCCAATATTGCTCATATCCGCTAACACCATGAGTTCCTGCAAATACAATTTGAGATTGTAACCTGTTTGCTAATTTTGAAATTTCCTGATAAACTTTACCTCTTCCTAAATGGATTTTCATAGGAATTTCCGGAAATTCAGATTGATAGCTGGCAACCATCTTTTCCATTTGCTCTTTTTTTTCTATTCTAAGCTCTTCATCAATTGTACCAGCGAGGTTTTCCGGAGTAAGCGAATTATCAATCCATGCTATATGCACTTCTGCCTGTAGGTTCTCAGCAAAAAACAAAGCATATTTAAATGCATGTTCTGCATTTCTGGAAAAATCATATGCTACCAGCAATGAATTCATAATAATTTTGTTTGTCCACTGAACAAAATTAAGCATTCTTTTTATTGGCAAAACAAAAATGTATATTTTCCTTAAAATATTTACTAAATAAACGTTTAAAGTAAGTTACCGCCCTTTTTCTATAGAGTTTATTAATACAAATATTATTCTATTTATTAAAAACGTTATATATAAAAAGCGGTTACAAAAAGTAACCGCAAAAAAGAATTAGTTATAAAATGAATGATCTATATTTGGCCTTCTTAAAATAAAAACCAAAGCTGTAGATAAACAGAATTATTATCAGAAGCATTTCTTCCAAATCCATCATAATTACTAATGGCTCCATTAAATTTACTATATGCTGTGTAAATAAATGATATTTTTGTGTTTTCCCATGGCAAATAATCTATCTGTCCTATAAAGCCATTACTATTTGGAAGCCCGGTTCTACTTCCGGAAATTGCTGCAGGAGTATAAATTATATTATCAGAACTGCCCAAATAGTTAAAATATCCCAATGTAAATTTATATCCTTTTCGAAAATAAATACTTGCGTCAGTTTTAAAGGAATTAATTTTATCATTTAACGCCTGGCTGTTTCCGGTTGAAAAACTAGCGTTTAATTTCTGTTTTTCATAAATATAGCTGCTATGCAATGTGAACTGCCCTTTTGCAAAAAGATATTCATATTGTAGATCCAGGCCAAAATCTAAATAATCATCTGTTGGTCCGGAAACTCCGTTAGGGTAAAGGTTTGAATTAAGTCCGAAAGTCCCAACCTCCAGATAACTTTTTGCCCATTGATTCTGATAAGCCAATCGCCAGTAGGGGCTAATACCCTTAACTGTCATAACAGAAGCATTATCTGGAGGAATAATTGTTCCAAAAGGAGCTGATCTGTATACGGCAAACCCCAGATAAATATGATTGTTCAAAAGCCCATAGGTTCCCGCTCCCAAGGCCCCCATTAATCCTCCTTCTACCAATGTTCCTGCTGAAGGAGCAGGAGCCGTTCCTGATGCGGAATAAGGGAAACTCCATGGGGAAGCTGTATTCCACACATCTTGCATCATAGGCCCGTTATTAAGGGTAAACCCATATAATAATGGTAATTGTCCTATTTGTAGATGGTTAGCATAACGAACATCAATCATATCCAAACCAAAAGTTCCTTCAGTATCATCCATAGTTAATTGTATAAAAGCTCCCATGTGGGGAGTGATCTCTCCGCCATAATAAAGGCTCAGTGACTGAGGAAACTCCACATTTCCATTTTGTGTTCCGGGTATGGTTTTATAAAGTTGAGTAAACCCGGACTTAAATGCTAAAGAAATTTGGGGTATATGAAGTAACTTTAATATTTCCCTTCCACTTTCTTCGTTGGTAGATTCTTTTTGAGCAATGGTTTTAATATTTATCATAGTATAACCATTCAGTTTAAATTGCCTTCCAAAGGATGTTAATTCCGGAAACACTGTATGACAAGCCCCGCAAGATAATCCTGTTTGTCTGGCGAAACTCGGAATTGCCCGTACTTGCACCGGAAATGTAAAAAAAGCTAATAAAGCTAAAAAAGAACTTATTACTAAACTTTTTTGTTTTCTAAATCGGTATGAGTGTTTCATGTGTTTATAATTTTAAATAAATATTAGATTATTATCATTTATACTTATAGCCATGTTTTTTCAGGTTTTCTTTAACTTGTGCGATAGTCATTTTTCGTAATTTCATTCCGCATTTTGGGCAATTTCCGGGTTTATCCGAAATAACCTCCCAATCCATAATATCCTGATAAAGATATCCATCCCCATTTTGATCAATCTGCTCAACATTTATAATTCCTTTTCTGATAATACTTACTTCTGCTTTTTTCATGGATGAAATGTTCCCTTTCTGGCTCATTTTATTCATTTTCATATTATCCATGTTTTTAGTCTTCATAGTTTTCTGCATTTTCATATGTTGATGCATATGTTCAGAACCTTTATTCATCATTTTATTTGTTTTTCCCATTTGACTCATCATTTGCATACGCATGGCCATCATTTGCATCATCATTTGTTTCATTTTTTTCATCCGTTCCGGTGAATTCATTCCCTTCATCGCCGGCATTTGTTCCATCATCTGGTGCATCTTTTCTTTCATCATAGGATTATCCATCATTTGTTCCATCATGGCTTTTTGTTTGTTCATCATCATTGCCCTGTTACCATGATTCATTTCCTTCATTTGCCCCATCATTTGTTTCATTTTTTGTTTCATCATGGGGTTATTCATCATACTCATCATCATTGCCATTTGCTTTTTAACCATGGCTGTTTTTTGGGCTTTGCTCATCCCCTTCATCATTCCGTTTTTTTCCATCATTTTCATATGCATTGCCATCATTTTCATTCGCTGAGCACTATCACATTGCTTAGGCATACTATTATTTGACATTCTACCCATCATAGCCTCTTTGTTCATTTTCATATTAGCGTTCATGGTTTTAACAGAATCAGATTTCTGCAATTGCAATTCTGAGGTGTTTAAAGAAGAATTATTATTAATTCCTCTTATCATCATCAAATTCCCGGCAAACACTTCGCCACTTAGGAAAAAGATTGCCAGGATAACGGTTGTTAAAAATTGTTTTTTCATTTTACTTGTTTTTTAATTTATTAAATTTGTGAGTCTTATTCTTTTAATTCATATCCTAATCAACGGTTCCTCATCATACCCTTACCCATCATTCCATGCCTCATCATGCCTTTACGATTAGTTTTTGAAGGTTTAACCTTTTGGGCGTCTTTAAGAGTTACCTTACCATAATTATTCCCCCAGGAATTCAGGATATAATTTGCTACAGCAACAGCATTGGAAGGATTGCTGATTTGGGGAGGCATGGAGTTGTTATATGTCACACCATTAACTATCATTGGATTATTGGAGCCATTCATTATTTGTTTAACAATTCTAGATTTAGTAACTGTTTTTAAAAAGTCTGATCCTTTTAAAGGAGGGAAAGTACCGGAAATACCTTCACCGTTTATCTGGTGACAGGCGGCACATTTTTGTTGATAAATTTCCGCCCCTTTTTGGATGGCGGTGTCTTGTGTGTTTATTGCTACCACCGAACCGGCATCCCTACTTTGCAGTGATGAAATCCCTTTTTTACTCATAGCAAACCGACTCCATAAGAAGAAAAAAGCAAGCACCAGTAATGTTCCAAAGAAAAATATCCAGATTCTGTTTTTCATTTTTTATTTTTTAATTGGTGAACCTTTTTTAATTCATATAAAATCAATAGTAACATATCCATATCAAGTACTTTATTGATTTCTTAACCTTAGCGCATTACTAATAACTGATACGGAGCTGAAACTCATAGCCGCAGCAGCAATAATAGGGCTTAGTAGAAGTCCAAATACAGGAAACAAAGCACCTGCAGCAATGGGAACTCCAACAGAATTATAAACAAAAGCAAAAAACAAATTTTGTTTGATGTTTTTCATCACTTTATGACTTAAATCATGTGCCCGTACAATCCCATTTAAATCTCCTTTAACCAAAGTTATTTCAGCACTTTGCATTGCTATATCGGTACCTGTTCCCATGGCGATTCCAATATTGGCCTGAGTTAAAGCCGGTGCATCATTGATGCCATCCCCGGCCATGGCTACGATATTTCCCTGATCCTGTAGTTCTTTTACTTTATTGTATTTATCTTCAGGGAGACAATCTGCCTGATATCCATCAATTCCTACTTCATCAGCAATTGCTTTAGCTGTAAATTCATTATCCCCTGTAAGCATGATTACTTTTAAACCTGCTTTATGTAATTCCTTGACAGCCTTTTTGGAAGTTTCTTTAATCCGGTCGGCTACACTTACCATTCCAATAACCTCATTCTCCAAAATCAAAAACATTACGGTTTGCCCTTTTTGCTGCCAAAGTGTAGCTTCAGATTTTTGATTATCTTGAAGTTTACAGCCAAAAGATTCCACAAGTCGCAAATTACCAAGTCCAATATTCTTTCCTTCCCAGCTGCCTGTAACACCTTTTCCTGCCTCAGCTTTAAAATTTTTAATGTTATAAAGAGAAATATTTTTCTCTTTGGCTCCTTTAACAATTGCATCAGCAACAGGATGTTCGCTGTTTTTATCCAATGATGCCGCAAGTTTAAGAACCTCATCATCATAGAAATTATCATTAAAAGAATGATAAGACTTCAGGCTTGGTTTTCCCTCAGTAAGGGTTCCTGTTTTATCCACCACTACAATATTTACCTTATTCATTTCCTCTATAGCTTTGGCATCTTTTACCAATACTCCAGACTGGGCAGCTCTACCGGTTCCCACCATAATGGACATAGGCGTTGCCAGACCCAAAGCACAAGGACAAGCAATTACCAGTACGGCTATTGCATTTACAAAAGCATAAACCAAGGCGGGCTGAGGGCCAAGGAAATACCATATAACAAATGTCAGTATGGAAATAACTACTACGACCTGCACAAAATATTTTGCTACAGTATCTGCAAGACTTTGTATCGGTGCCCGGGTGCCGCTTGCCTTATTAACCATATCAATAATTTGAGCCAAAAGGGTGTCTGAACCTACTTTCTCAGCTTTCATTTGAAAAGCGGTTTTTCCGTTTACAGTACCCCCAATAACCTTGTCTCCTTTATTTTTCTCTGTGGGAATAGACTCTCCTGTAATCATACTTTCATCTATAATGGCATTCCCCGAAGCAATAATCCCGTCAACAGGAACTTTTTCTCCGGGTCGTACTTGTAATAAATCACCAGGCATAACCGCTTCCAGGGGTATTTCTTCTTCTTCTCCGTTCCTTATAACCCGGGCTACAGGAGGAACCAGGTTAAGCAATGCTTTTATAGCGGTATTCGTTTTACTGTGAGCTCTTAATTCTAATACTTGTCCTAATAATACAAGTGTAAGTATAAATGCCGAGGCTTCAAAATATAAATGTACATATCCCCCGGCATCTTTAAACTCGGGGGGGAATATTCCCGGAAAAAACATTCCTAAAACACTAAATAAAAAAGCCGCTCCAACTCCCAAAGAAATGAGTGTCCACATATTTGGAGACCACCTTCTGACAGAATTCCAGCCCCTTACAAAAAAGTCCCATCCGGCATAAAACACTACCGGTAAAGTGAGGATGAATTCTACCCATCGCCAAACGATTTCAGGAGCAAGTTTTTCTAGGTTTATCCAGGGAATATACGCTGACATACTAATAAATAAAACTGGGACAGACAATATCAATGCCACCCAAAACCGTTTTAGCATGTCCCTGTAAGCAGACTCTTCAGGGCTGCTCTCTTCAGATTTTTTTGCGGTTAGACTAACCTCCTGTATTAAATGCATCCCACATACAGGACAATCTCCTGGATGGTCATAGGTTTTATCACCCTCGCAGCGCATAGGACAATGATACTTCGCTACCGAACCTGCAGTTGGTTGCTTATTTTTCACCTGAACTGATGCTATTTTTAATTTTGTATTATCCATTTTATCAGGACTTACGCCCATAGAAACAGATTTTTTATCATTATGGTGATGTTCAACAGTTTTCCCGTTCCCATTGGTGGGCACCAAGAACATACCACAAACAGGGCATTTCCCGGGATGATCATAAGTTTTATCGCCCTCGCAATACATGGGACAGTAATACTTTATTTCAGTTCCTTCTTTTTGATCGACTAAAGGTTCATGTGCCTGTTTGCTTTTATGGTCATGATGATCAGCTTTTGCTTTATTTTCCTCATTAACAGGAACCAAATGCATTCCGCATACAGGGCAATCTCCGGGTGCGTCATAAGTTTTATCGCCCTCGCAGTGCATAGGACAGAAATACTTTGTGGTATCTAGTTTTAGGTTTAAACCTGTTGTTTGTTTGTTTTTCATCTTTTTATGAATTAAGGCCGTCAGTAAAAATTTTTACTGACGGCATAAGTGAATTACTTAAGATCTTTTGACATTCGGTCAAACTCTTCTTTGGTAATTTCCCCTCTGGCATATCGTTTTTTTAAGATATCCAAAGCGCTTTCTTCCTGGTAATGATGCGCCATTGGAGGATTAGGATTATTTGTTCTGTTTACTAATGAAACCAGTAACCATATAAACAAACCCATCATAATAACTCCTCCAATCCACCAAAAACCCATTCCCATTCCTACTCCAAACATGATTTTAATTTTTTAGTTTAACAATCTGTTTTTAAATTTATTAATTGCCTGTCTTTTAAGCAATGACTTTTGTTTTTATAATTTTATTAGTTTTTTCTTTACCAACATTATTGATTACCCTTATCAATTTTTCACGAATCTCCATTGCAATTTCTTTCATTTTCGCATTGTCTATATCTTTCATAGCCACAGAAGGATCTATAGAACTTATCTCAAAACCGTTTTCTGCTTCTCTTATAATAAGGTTACAAGGAATCAATGCCCCTATATGTATGTCTGCATTAAGCGATTTGAGAGCATAGGGAGGATTACAGGCTTCGATAACAACATAAGGTTTAAAGTTAACTCCCAGTTTTTCTTTTAATGTTTTCTGAAAGTCAATTTCAGCTACTACGCCAAAGCCTTCATCTTGAAGTGCGCTTTTTGTTTTTTCCACGGCTTCTTCCAAACCGAAAGATTGGATTGTTTTTGAAAAATAATATTTCATGACTTTATTTTTTAATGATTATTATCTATTTTATTTTCTTTGACAAAAGTATTGCTACAAGAAGTGCTATGTGTTACATAATTACTGAAATGATTTATATACTTTTTTGATAATTCTATAGAATTAAGTAAGATTTATATACATTTCTATACAGAGTTTGTTAGTTTTGCTTGAAAATTAGAGAATAGAAAATAAAATATATGAAATTTAAAGAGCTCAAACTTTCAGAAACTATTCTGGAAGCAATTGATTATATGGGATTTGAAGATGCTACTCCCATTCAGGAAAAAGCAATACCTGCAATATTAGAAAATAAAGATCTAATTGCCTGTGCCCAAACCGGAACAGGGAAAACTGCTGCTTTTATTTTGCCTGTTTTAAGCGCCTTATTAAAAGAAAAAAAAGCACACCAGACCAAGGTATTGGTAATTGTTCCTACTCGTGAACTGGCCATTCAAATCGACCAGCAAATACAAGGCTTTTCTTACTTTACCAATGCTGAATCAATTGCAATTTATGGTGGAGGAAGTGGTTCGGAATGGGATGTTCAGAAAAAAGCATTAACCTCAGGAACAGATATTGTTGTAGCAACCCCGGGGAAGTTAATTTCTCACCTGAATATGGGATATGTTAAGTTTAACCATGTTAAACATCTAATTCTTGATGAAGCTGACCGAATGCTGGATATGGGTTTTTATGAAGATATTCAGAAAATTATCACTTACTTACCCAAAGAAAGACAAACGCTGATGTTTAGTGCTACTATGCCATCAAAAATAAAACAACTTGCAAAAAAAACATTGATTAACCCTGTAGAAATAGTAATAGGGCTTTCCAAACCGGCAGAAGGAGTATTACAGGCCGCTTTTCTTTCTTATGAAAACCAAAAAATACCACTTATCAACTATTTAATTGCAGACAAACCGGATGTAAATAGCATTTTAATTTTTAGTTCTACAAAAAAGAAAGTAAGTGATATTGTAAGAGGATTGAGAGGAAAAAACTATAATGTTGAGGGAATCTCATCGGATTTGGAGCAAACAAAACGAGAGGAAGTGTTGCGGGACTTCCGTGCAAAAAAAACAAGAGTTTTAGTTGCTACGGATGTTTTGAGCCGGGGGATTGACATTAAAGATATTGATATTGTTATCAATTATGATGTACCGGGAGATGCTGAAGATTATGTACATCGTGTAGGAAGAACGGCCAGAGCCGCTACCTCAGGATTGGCAATAACTTTAATTAATGAAGAAGACAGGTATAAATTTCATCAAATAGAACAGTTGATTGGCAGTGAAGTAAGGAAATTGCCCCTGCCCGACTTTTTAGGAGAAGGGCCGAAATGGGAAATTATTAAAAGAAAACCTTTTCGCAATAACAAGAATAAATCACAAAAAGGATATAAGCATAAAAAGGACTTTAAAAAACCATATGATAGAAATAAAAATTAATTTTTTAGTCTTAGATCAATTTTTATACCTGGTTACGTTTGAATTATTTTGTGATTATTTTTTTTGAACGTATAAATTTATATTAGTTCTTTGTTTCCAGTACTTCTTTTAAAACAACAGCATTATTCCTATTTTCATCCTTTGCAGCATAAACCAGCGTAATCACCTTTTCATTATTTTCAATTTTTTTTATTTCTTTCAGCAATGGCAATTTTTCCTTCAGTTCCTCCATATATTTAATTTTAAATAGTTCCCATTTTTCAGCATCATGGGAAAACCATTTCCTAAGGTTATTTGTAGGAGCAATTTCTTTCATCCAAAGGTCTATTTTAGCTTTTTCTTTGGATACCCCTCTAGGCCACAATCTATCCACCAAGATTCGGTAACCGTCATTATCACTAAAATTATCATAAACTCTTTTTATAAAAACCATGAGATAATCTGTTTTTAATCTTTTAAAGATAAAAATAAGTTCAAAGGTATGAAAAATTCATTAGAGAGAATAAAATAAAAACCCTGATTATCAGAGACAATCAGGGTTTAAAACTTCTTTTGAAAGTGGTACCACCCGGAATCGAACCAGGGACACACGGATTTTCAGTCCGTTGCTCTACCTACTGAGCTATGGTACCAACGTTTTTGGAGCGGCAAAAATACGCTTTTTTTTCTTCCTGCAAAAAAAATCATTAAAAAAGTTTAAAAATCTACTCATAAAGATAAAATTTATCTGATTTCATTGTGAATAGTGTATTTTTGTCGTTGGAAAATATGTTTATGAATCAAAAAATTATTATTGACGTTGGTAATACACGCGTTAAGTATGCCGTTTTTCAAGGAGAAGAAATGATTTCTTTTTTTACTTCTCCTAATCCGGAGTTAGAAATAATTAATAAATTATTGAAAAAATACCCACAGATTCATTCCGGAATTTTGTCATCTGTAAAAACATTTCCCAAGGATATTGAGGACATATTAACTGCCCGATGTTTTTTTATACAACTTGGGGGAGGAACCCCACTTCCTTTTTATAATAAATACCAAACCCCTGAAACACTTGGTAACGACAGGTTAGCAATAGCTGCTTTTTCACAACATCTTTTTCCAGATAAAAATGTGTTAGCTATAAGTGCCGGCACAACCATCATATATGATTTTATAAACCAAAATAAAGAATATTTAGGAGGTAATATCAGCCCCGGTTTGCAAATGAGGTTAAAAGCTCTTCATCAATTTACTGAAAAATTACCTTTAATTTATTTAAAAGATATAGATTATTTAATTGGAACCTCAACTGAAACATCAATTCTTTCAGGTGTTTTAAATGGAGCTACTGAAGAAATTGCCGGGATAATTACACAATATAAAAAGCAGTTTGAAGACCTTAAAATTATTTTAGGGGGAGGAGATTATAAATATTTTGATAAAAGATTAAAAAATAACATCTTTGCAAGCCCAAATATTGTATTGGAGGGTTTAAAGGTAATTCTTGATTTTAATGAAAAAAATTAACTACATTTTGTTGTTGGGTTTAGTGCTTATAGCCCCATTTTTAAAGGCACAGGATATTAATTCTCCATATTCCCGTTATGGACTAGGTCGTCTTTACGGAAAAGATGTAAGCACAAGTTTATGGAGTATGGGTGGTATTTCTTATGGTATTGCTAATCCTTTTATTGTAAATGTTGCTAATCCCGCATCTTATGGAAGCTTTGATTCCTTAACATTTGTGTTTCAAACCGGCATAACAGGAAATGTTGGCACATTAAAAAACACACAAACTTCCAGTAGTTATAATTATGCCTCATTAAACCATGTGGCAGTTGGATTTCCCGTTACCAAATGGTGGCGGTCTAGTTTAGGCGTAATCCCCTATAGTAAAGTTGGTTATGATACTCAGGTTAAAATTGCAGTAAAAGGTGGTTATACTCCTTTTCTTGATAACCGATGGGGTAAAGGAGCTTTAGCAGAAATTTATTGGGGAAATGGCTTTAACATAACAAAAAATCTTAGGGTAGGTGTGAATCTAAACTACTTGTTTGGAAACAAACGTTCCTACAACCTTGCATATTCTGCCGACTCCTTAAATGTTTTTGGAGCAAAAACAGAAAATTACATGTGGGTAGGGGGATTGCTTTACGATTGGGGACTTCAATACGATATACATATTAAAAAAGACCAGGTATTAACATTGGGAGTGGTTTACAGTAACAAAAGTACTGTTAGCGCTTACCGCTCAATTTTAGCGACTACTTTAACGGGAGGGTATGGAACCAATGTTGATATAGTCAGAGACACCATAAAGTATGTTGCAAGAGAAAATGGAAATTTATTAATTCCGGGAAGTTTTGGAGCAGGATTTAGTTACCATAATAAGAACTTATGGTTAGTAGGGGCTGATGTTCAGTTTCAAAATTGGAGTAACTTTAGATCATTTGGTATTGCAGATTCTTTAAGCAATTCTTTTCGCATTGCTATAGGAGGACAGTATACCCCTCAACATTCAAATATTTCTCCATTAGCCAAACGAATGACTTACCGGATGGGGTTGAAATATAATCAATCATATTTGCATTTAAATGGATTTTCTATTAATGAATTTGCTTTAACAGGTGGTGTTCAGTTTCCTTTTAAAAGGACAAGAACTAACCTTTCTCTAGGTTTTGAGATAGGAAGTCGTGGAACTTTAAAAAATAATTTAATTAGAGAAAGTTTTTTTAATTTTACCTTTGGAATAAATATTGTACAAAATTGGTTTTATAAACGGAAATATAGATAGTGAATTAAATACTCAGAAATCATGAAAGCAAAAATCTTTATTTTTTTACTCGGATTAGGATTAAGCCTCTCGGTAATGGCCGGGACACCAGTGGAGAATAATTGGGTTCCACAAGATAATGGCACCCGTTATGGAAAAGACAGCATAAAATGTCTTGTTAATCTCTCATTATACAGTGAATTTTATAAACAATGGAAGCAAAGTCATTATAAAGGCGAAGCATTACAAGATGCCGTTGGCCCTTGGCATTGGACTTTTAAAAATTGTCCCCGTGCCACAGAAAACATATATATTGATGGTGCCCGTATGATGAAATTCCGTATCAGAAAAGCACCACCAAATAAAAAACCGGCTATGATCGACACACTCATGATGATTTATAATCAGAGATTAAAGTATTTCCCATATAAGTTCGGGACAAGTATTCCACAAAAAGGAGAAGTGCTTGGAAGAGCAGGGATTGCTCTTTATCAGGTAGACCCGGGAGCTTATAAAAAAGCCTTTAAATATTTGAAAGAATCCTTAGATTTAAATAAACAAAAAGCATTAGGGGCTGTTTATATTTATTATTTCCGGATTTTGACACGTATGGCCAGAGAAGGTCAGGCGGATACCACAGCAGTAATAAATGCTTACGACAGACTTATTGGATATGCCAATGACAGAATAAAAGAATATAAAGCCCAAAATAATACAAGAAAAATTGCAGAATATAAAAATATTAAGGCAGCTTTGGATTATTCCTTCCAGCCTTTTGCAAATTGTAAAGATCTTGTTAGGATTTATACAAAAAAGTATGAAAAATCTCCTGAAAATGAAGAGTTATTGAAAAATATTATAGGAACACTGGAAGATAAACAATGTTTTAACAATAATTTATATTTTGATGCTAACCAAAGCTTATATAAAATTGACCCTCAACCGGAAACGGCTTACCTTCTTGGGACATTACTATTAAAACAAAATAAAACAGCAGAAGCAATCAAATATCTTGCAAAGTCTACTACTATGGCGGATAAAGACCGGGTTTTGGATGCATATATGTACATGGCACAGGCATATCAAAATTTAAATAACTATCCACGCGCAAGAGAACTGGCATATAAAGCTCTTAAAATAAATCCACATTATGGAATGGCTTATGTTTTAATTGGTGATTTATACGCAGCAAGTGCTAACAAATGTGGAAATAACGACTTAACAAAATTAGTGGCTTATTGGGCAGCGGTAGATAAATATAAACAAGCTAAACGGGTTCAACCAGATTTAGCAGACGTAATGAATAAACGGATTGCTGTTTACAGACAACATTTTCCTACAACCGAGCAGTTATTCTTTTATAATCTGAAACCCGGACAGAAGTATAAAGTAGGATGTTGGATAAATGAGGAAACTACAGTACGGGCTGCTAAAAAATAGAGCAGTATAAAAATGATTTATAATTTAATTAAAAGCGCTTTTATGATTTTTATCATGGGAGCGCTTTTATCTTGTGTTAATTCAATTAAAGAAGTTCAAAAGTTCTCTGAAAGCGATACCCTTTCGGGAATGGCAGCTTCAAATATACAGTACACAAGATCCGATTCGGGTAAAATTCAGTTAATATTAAAAAGCCCATTACTTTTAAAACATGAAGGAAAAAAGACTTTTACTGTTTTTCCTAAAGGTTTTTATGTTCAATTTTTTGACACTACTGGAAAGGTTATTTCAACATTGAAAGCAGATTATGGAATTAGAAAAAAAAATGCAGGAATTTTGGAAGCAAAAAAAAATGTTGAAGTGAAAAACTTGAAAAATAAAGAAACACTTTATACCAACATTCTTTTATGGAATGAAAGAACAAAAAAAATTATTGCGCCGGGGCCGGTAAAAATTATAGGTTCAAGTAGAACAATATATGGTGATAGCCTTATAGCAAATGAAAATTTCACCCACAGAACAATATACGGAATCCGTGGAGTTTTAAAAGTAAAAGAAGATTCTTTACAATAAATTTTTATTTATTTTTGATTTATTGAATATAAAATAGATTGAAATTTAATTTTTATAGATGAGCACCAACTGGCTACTTGTTTTTTTCTCTCTTATATTTTCTGCTTTTTTTTCAGGAATGGAAATTGCATTTGTAAGTTCCAGCCGTTTAAAGCAAGAACTAGACATCAAAAACAGACTTATATCTGCAAAGGTATTATCTGGTTTCTTTGAAAATCCTTCCAGATTTATAGGGGCATTATTATTTGGAAACAATGTGGCACTTGTTATTTATGGTACTGCAATGGCAAATATTTTAGAGCCTGTTCTTGAAAAAGTTTTACCACAATATTTTAAAGGAGAAGTTTGGGTACTGATTGCTCAAACAATTATTGCAACATTACTTATTCTTGTTGTTGCAGAATTCATTCCAAAAGCTCTGTTTAGAATCCGTCCTAATGCATGGCTTAAAACATTCGCAATTCCTGTCTGGATATTTTACTACCTCTTCTATCCATTAATTTTTATTTATATTGGTTTTTCAGAATTTATTTTACGTCTTTTTACCGGGGATAAAGGGGGGAAAACAGGTTATACTTTCAGTGCTGTTGATCTGGATGAATACATTCAAAACCTGTCTACTAATGAAGAACCCGGCCAACTACTAAATCAGGAGTTAGTGATGATTCAGAATGCAATGGATTTTAAAAATGTAAGATTACGTGATTGTATGATTCCCAGAACAGAAATTATTGCCATAGAAATCAATAAATCACCTCTGACTTTGAGAAATCTGTTTACTGAAACCGGTCATTCAAAAATAATGATTTATAAAGAAAATATTGATAATATCATAGGTTATGTACATGCTTATGATATGTTTAAGAAACCTGAAACAATAATGGAGGTTCTAAGAAAAGCAGACGTTTATCCTGAAACTACCCTGGCAAACAATGTATTGAAGCAGCTATTAAAAAATCATAAAAGTGTTGCTATAGTAGTTGATGAATTTGGGGGCACATCAGGGATGGTTACCATGGAAGATATTATGGAAGAGATTTTTGGTGAAATAGAAGACGAATATGACAAGGATGAAGAAATAGAACAGAAAATATCTGAAAATGAATATATATTTTCTACACGTATGGAAATTGATTATATTAATGAAAAATATAAATTAAACATTCCCGAATCGGAAGAGTATGAAACATTAGCAGGGTTTATACTTCATCATTATTCCAGTATTCCTAAAGAAAATTCAGAAATAGAAATTCCGCCATATAAATTTTTTATTTTGAAAGCTACTGACAACAAACTGGAAAAAGTAAAGTTAATAATTGAGTAATTTTTATTTTCAATTACCTATTATTGTTAACTATCGGTTTAATCGGAATTTATCACTCTGTCTTATCAATCAATTTTACATAAATTTCTTTTATTTACCGATTCAATTCGTACATTTGCAGATTAAAATTAAAAACTGAATTAATTATATATTAGTATGGCAGCGATAGGAAGTATAAGAAAACATTCAACTCTTCTCTTAATTGTAATTGGAGGTGCTCTTGTAGCTTTTATTTTAGGTGATTTTATGAAAAAACAAAATCATCGCGATGTAAATATCGGAATCATAGATGGTGAACATATTACCATTATGGATTATAATAAAAAGCTGGATCAGAATATTGAAAATGCTAAACAGCAGCAACAAAAAAACACATTAACAACCAGTCAGACATTTCAAATACGAGCTGCAACCTGGGATCAAATGGTAAGTACTGTTCTTATGGATAAAGAATATGAAGAATTAGGAATTAAAGTAACTCCAGATGAATTATTTTCATTAATTCAAGGAAAAAATCCCAGTCCTATTATTAGACAATATTTTACCAATCCACAAACAGGACAATTTGAAAGGGAACGGGTTATTCAATTTTTACAAAATTTTAATCAGTTACCTGAAGCTACCAAGCAACAATGGATGCTTATTGAGAATTACATTAAACAAGATCAGCTAAGAAGAAAATTTAATGCATTGCTGGCTTATGGATATTATATTCCCAAAGAATTAGCTCAGATGAGTTTTACAAATCAAAATACTCGTGCTAACATTACTTATGTAGCTGCACGATATTCCAGTGTTCCTGATAGTGTAATATCTGTTACCGAAAAAGATTACCGTAATTTTTATGATGAGCATCGCAAAGAATTTGATCAAAAAGCGGCAAGACAACTGGAATATGTTGTTTTTAATGTATTGCCTTCGAAACCTGACATTTCTAAAGCAAGGAAAATTGCAAGAGAAACTAGACGTGATTTCATTAAAACAACCCGGCCTGTTCAATTTGCAAAAGCTAACACAGACAAACCCTGGGATACAGCATGGCTTAAAAAAAGTCAATTACCATCTCCTATTGCAAAAGAAATGTTCAAAGGAAAACCAGGAACAGTTTCTAAAATTATATTTGAAAATAATACTTTTCAGTTTGCACGTTTGTTAAAAAAAGAACGACGACCTGATAGCATGAGTGCCAGCCATATTTTAATTGCTTACAAAGGTGCTTATAAAGCAAATCCCATGATTTCCCGTACTAAAGCACAGGCTAAAAAACTTGCTGATAGTCTTTATAAAATATTAAAAAGACGACCATATAAATTAAAAGTCTTAGCAAAAAAATATTCAGATGACCCTTCTGTTAAAAGAAATGACGGTAACCTGGGGTGGTTTGCTGATGGGCAAATGATTGGGCCATTTAATGAAGCTGTTGTTAACACCAAAGTTGGTGGCGTTGCTATAGCAGAAACTCCTTTTGGTTTCCATATCATAAAGGTTAATGGCAAAAAGGATTTCACTACAAAAGTTAAAGTAGCAATGATTACCCAGGATGTTGTTCCCAGCAATGCAACTTATCAAAATGTGTTTGCAAAAGCCAGCGAATTAGGTACCAATGCCGAGAATGCTGCCGGGCTGGAAAAACTTGCTCATGAAAATCATTATCCGTTAAGAGAAGCTCCTGGAATTCTTGAAAACACATATAGTATTCCGGGGTTAACAAATCCCAGGCAAATTGTAAGGTGGGCTTTTAAAGATGATACTGAAACAGGAAAAGTTTCAAATGTATTTGATTTAGGTGACCAATATGTTGTTGCAGTAATTACAAAAAAAATGTTACCCGGAATTCCTTCTCTTGATGAGGTGAAATCAAGAATAGAACCTTATGTTATTAATAAAGTAAAAGGAGAGTATTTAGCTCAAAAAATGAAGGCATACAAAGGAAACGTAGATGAAATTGCTCAGAAAATGCATCTTACCAAACAAGAAATGCAAAATTTAACTTTCGACTCCAGAAATATTATTGGTTTTGGAATGGAAGATAAAGTTATTGGTACTGTTTTTGGAATGAAACCAAAACAAGTTTCTCAGCCTGTTGTAGGTAACGCTGCCACATTTGTTATTGCCCTGGATAAAATAACACCTGCCGGTAAATTAACAAATTATAAACAGTTTGTTCAACCTCTTTATGCTGCTTTTGCCCAACGTGTAGCACAAGGCTATCCTTATGTTGCTTTAAAAGAAGCTGCGGAAATTGAAGATAATAGAATTAAATTCTATTAAAATAGAGTAAAATAATTTAAATAAAAAGGCCGGTTCAAAATAGAACAGGCCTTTTTTTTTAAAGGATATCTTATAGTAATAACTATTTATTTACAATCTTTTCATAAATTTTCCTTTTGAAAGCGACGGGCTCCATTTTCCATTTTCTACCATTATATTTCCTCTAAGCAATACAGTTTCTGCCTCACCCTGAACCCGAAAACCTTCATAAATATCAATATCACAATTCATATAATGATTTTTTGTGGAAATAA
>WGGC01000176.1 GCA_015491905.1 Bacteroidales bacterium
ATGGAGGGAACGCTTATAGACACGAGAAAGATACTTAAGCAAGATTATAAATGGAAGGAAAGATTTAAAAAATTATGGCTTAAAAGTAACAAGGTAATGTTACTTGTGGGGCAAGGTTTTTATTCTGCAAATGTTACTTCCCTGCTTGAATCCTTAAGCCGTTTTCCACAGGTCACTATACTATCAGAAACGACATCAAATTTAAACTCTGTTTCATTTATTGATTGTATTGATAACGTATTAACGTTTATTAAAGATGAAGATTTGGAAGAAAATTCTCCCGAGTTACTTATCACATTTGGTAATGCGGTTGTATCAAAAAAGATCAAAAAATTTTTGAGAGAAAATCCTCCTGAAAATCATTGGCATATTTCGCCATCCGGAGAGTATAGAGATACATATTTCGCATTATCGAAAGTCGTTAATTTATCAATAGATGATTTTTTAGAGAAGATTCAGGACATTATTATTGAAGTAAACAGTAGCTATGCGGAAGTTTGGAAAAACATGAAACAAAAGGCTATTGTTAGGAGGGATTCTTTTATAGAGACAATACAATTCTCAGATTTAAAAGTTTTTAAATTGTTATTAGATAAAATTCCTTCCGGTGCTAATCTTCATTTGGGGAATAGTACACCGGTAAGATACTCCCAACTTTTTGGAAATAAGTCCGGCTTAAAATATTTCTCTAACCGGGGGGTAAGTGGAATTGATGGGTCTTTGTCAACGGCTTCAGGTTTTGCGTATTCTGATGACTCATTGAATTTGATTATTACAGGCGACCTATCTTTTTTTTATGATTCCAATGCTTTAATGAATCAAAATTTAACTCCTAATTTTAAAATTATAGTTTTAAATAATAGTGGAGGTGGAATTTTTAGATTTATTCCAGGACCAGACTCTACTGCTGCACTTGAGCAATATTTTGAAGCAAAGCATAGTTTAAAAGCAAATAAATTAGCTGAAGCTTACAATATAAATTATTTCAAGGCGGAAAATGAAGTGGAATTACATGATGTTTTCTCTAAGTTTATTTCTAAAATGGAGCGCCCGGCATTACTTGAAATTATTACTCCTGGTGAAGACAATGGGCAAATATTAAGAGATTATTTTTCTTTTTTAAAGAATGCTAGCCACTGATCTGCCATGGCCATTGGTCTTAAAAGGGTTGTTCCGGGTGCTTTTAAAAACTCTTTAGGCGTGGGGAGCATAGCAATCATTTGTGGTAATGCGGAAAATGCCATTTCCAGACTTCCATAAAACTTTCCAAATCCTGCATTTGTAATAAAACTTTTTACTTTTTTATTTCTTAGCTCTATACTTAATGCTGAAAAGCCTATAAGGATAAATAGCGCACGAATCATCATCTCCAGGCCTACCCAAAGTCCATCCATAGAAAACCAACGATGATCAGATTTTCCAAATTTCCAGAATAATGCTGAAAGAATTACAATAAGAATTAACTGAGACCAGAAAACAGGTTTTCTAAGTTTGCGTAGTGATTTGCGGTAGATTATTCCAAAAATAACAATATATAAGCCGATAATAGTGTAGCCAAAATCAAAATAATGTGAGTTTACCAGTAAAAGTGCCAGTGGGATAATGAGCATATGTAAAAAAAGTAGAGGGACAGAACCTGGACGTGCTGAATTAAAAGAAAAGAAATCATTACTGTTTTTGTAGTTAATTTTAGTGTCAGAAAAAGTATATGTGTTTTTTAACCTTAATTGGGCAGCTTTCTTCCCGGTTTTATATCCTAACCATCCTCCGGTTACACCGAATAAAAAATAAAAACCTAACAGAAAAAATAATACCTGAATATCAGAGGCTTCGTGAATACCTATTTGCTTTAAACCAAAGTTAATAATATTTACATATATTTTAATAATATTGAAACCATAAACAATAATAAGGCTGATAATTTTATGAATTAAGGCACTGGAAATGCTTAAAAATCCGGATATTAAATAAGAAGGAATGTTTCCTCCCAACAATAAAATAGTAAATTCAATTAATAAAGCTTCCAAAAATATACCTGTCATTGGCCCTAAAATAATGGCACTGGGGGAAACAGACTTCATTACAGCAGTAATAAGTCCGGCTCTGATAATAAGACCTTTATATGGCCATAGCTGATAAAATCCGATAAGTAATATAGTTCCGAAAAATGCAAGAATACTTCCTGCAAAAGGAATTTTTGTATTGTGTAAAAAACTACCTATTATAATTTCGATAGATGCCCAAAGTCCACCAATTACAGCAGCACGATACCATAAATCATCAGTATTTTTTACTTTTGTCATATTGAATATCTTCTTGCCTTTTCCAAATCATCCGGAGTATTTATATTGATGAAAGAGTAGGGGATATAAAATGGTAAACCGGGAGAATAGGGGAGTGCTTTAAACCGAATTTTAGTGAAGAAATTCAATAGTTTGAAATTTTTTTCTGAAACAACAGCCTCCATGTCGGCGATAACATTTGTATTGTAATAAGCACTTAAAGGCTCTATTAAAAATGTTTCGTGTGATGGAGCTACTACTTGGTAATTTTCTATGTTTTCGAGCAGATATCTGAATAAATCTGTTGAAACAAACGGGGTATCACAGGAGAGAACAAGGTTATGACGTGTTGGCGATTTTTTTAAACAAGATAGAATACCTCCTATAGGGCCAATTCCTTTAATCTCATCTTCAACAACGGGTAAATTATATTTTGCATATTTCTCAGGGAAATGGTTTGCTGATATCATGAGGTTTCGACATAAAGGTGCTAACGCGTCAATAGCATATGAAACCAATGGTTTTCCTTTAAAGCCACATAATCCTTTATCTTTACCCATTCGACTACTCTTACCTCCTGCAAGTATGATTCCGGTTATCTCCTCTTGTTTAATATTAGTCATAGAATACAAAAATAGATAATTAGCACGGATTAAAATATGCCTTTTTTAATTTTTGGAATATTTTTGCGGAAATAAAAAGACTGCCCGTTAAGGCAGTCTTTAAAATATTTATTTTCTTTTTCTTAAATTCAATTCTCTTGCGAATTCATTTTCAAGGAATTCTTTTTCTCCTTTCTTTTTTTCTTTTTTCAACTCTTTATCATAAGCTCGCAAGTCTTTACGCATTACTTTAGCACTAATAGTTTTAGGAAATTCATCCATAAACTCAATGCTTCTAGGGCGTTTGTATGGAGCCATATTATCTCTGATAAATCTGAAAATATCCAAAGCCATTTTTTTATTTGGGGTATATTCAGAATTTAATACAATAAAAGCCTTAGGAACAATTCTTTCTTTTTCATCAATAGTAGGAATAACACCAACTTCCAGGACAGCAGGATGTTCTATAATTTCACTTTCTACTTCAAAGGGGCTAATTCGGTAATCCAGGCTTTTAAAAACGTCATCAACACGTCCGACAAAGTGGAAATATCCTTCTTCATCGCGGTAAGCAGTATCTCCGGTAAGATACCAGCCTCCTTTAAATATTTCTTTGTTACGGTTGGTATCTTCATAGGCGGTTAGCAATCCCATTGGTTTTACTGGGTAAATAGCAGTGCAAATTTGTCCATCGCTGTTAATAGGAACTTCATCCAGCTGGGCATCCAGAATTTTCACTTCATAACCAGGTGCCACCTTGCCAATAGATCCCGGTTTTGCTTTCATTCCCGGAAATGTTCCAATCATGGCTGTTGTTTCAGTTTGGCCATAACCTTCTCGTAATTCTATTCCTGTCAGTTCTTTTGCGATTTTACTTATTTCCGGGTTTACAGGTTCGCCTGCACTAACCATCTTTTTCAAAGAGAAATTATATTTTGAAAAGTCTTTGTTTCCAAATAATTTCCATACACTTAGAGGAGCACACAAGCTGGTGATTTTATATTTCTCCATCATATTGAGAACTATATCTGCATCAAATTGAGTATATTTTAATGTAAAAGCTGTACATCCGGCATTCCATGGGGCAAGAAAACTACTCCAAATAAATTTTGCCCAGCCTGGAGAACTTATATTATAATGAATATCGTCTGGCTTAAGGTCAAGCCAATACATGGTTGTCAGGTGTCCAACCGGATAGTGATGCGGGTGCATGACTAATTTAGGTTTTGAAGTTGTTCCGGATGTAAAAAATAAAAACAACATGTCAGTAGAGAAAGTAATAAAGCTGGATTCAAATGTAGTATCATAGCTTAGATGGTCGTTGTAATTAATCCAGCATGGAATATTTTCCTGATTTTCACATTCACAATTTTCATCTTCCGGTTTTACGCAAATTAATCCCTTTAAGCGACTGAGGGCTTCACCGGCCTGGTCAACTCTTGGGGTATAAGGATGATGAGCAATAACATATTTAACATCTCCATGAATAATACGATCACTTATATCGGCCGGGGCAAGTAAAGTAGATGCGGGAATTATGGCACCTCCTGCTTTCATAATTCCTAAAAACAACTCAAAAATCTCTACAGATGTATCCATCATTAACATAACTCTGTCTCCTTTTTGCAGGCCTAAATCATTTAGGAAATTAGCCACGCGGTTTGATCTCTTTCGCATATCGTCAAAGGTGACTTTTTCTTCGTATCCATTTGTATCTGCAAAAATTAATGCTGTTTTATTATTCCCTTCAGCCATTTTGTCAAAATAATCCAGTGCCCAGTTAAATTTTGTTAGCCTTGGCCATTTGAATCCATTTACAGCTTCTTCGTAGTTTTTTACATTAATAAGAAAGTCTCTTAAGTCAAAAAATTTTTTTGCATCATGCCCGATTTCTTTCATTGGAATAATATTTTAAGGGTTAATAGATTTTCAAAGCTACAAAAGATTTTTTGTACAAGCAAAACGGTATCATTGAGATACAATGTTACTGATGTTATTTTAGGTTTTTTTAACTTATATCAGTATGAAAAATCAGTTACAATATGTTTTAGGGAATAAAAAGGCAGCTATCTCCATAGCTTAAGAAGCGAAAATTATTTTCTAAGGCATAGTCATATGCTTTTCGCCAATCTTCACCAACAAGGGCTGAAACAAGTAATAACAAAGTGCTTTTGGGTTGATGAAAATTTGTTATTAAGCCTTTGGCAAATCGGAATTTATAGCCGGGTGCAATTATTAATTGGGTTTCTCCTTTTATAGAGGGTTCATTATTTTCATCCAATTTATTAATTAATAATTTCAATGCTTCTTCCGGTGAAAAATTTTCGGGTATAGTTAACTTGTATGGATCCCATTGAGAAACAACATTAAATGGTTCTAAATTGATTTTTAATCTCAGACCCATCCAAAAAAGACTTTCCAGTGATCGCATTGAAGTAGTTCCAACAGGAATAATATTTTTATTTATAGAATGTAATAAATGTTTTAAAGTACTATGTTGAACTTGTATTTGTTCGGTATGCATTTTATGCTCGCCAATAGTGTCAGAAGAAACAGGTTTAAAAGTTCCGGCTCCTACATGTAAAATAAGATTGTCAGTATCAAATCCTTTTTGTTTTATTTTTTCCAATAAAGACTTTGTAAAATGTAAACCGGCAGTAGGGGCAGCTACTGACCCATTAAGTTTTGCATATATTGTCTGATATCTTTTTTTATCTGATATTTCTGCTTTCCGGTGTAAATAAGGTGGTAGTGGTGTTAGCCCTGAGTTTTCCAAAATATCTGCAAATGAAATATTTCCCGGTTCCCATGAAAAAGAAATTAAATATGCAGAGACTAGCTTTTTCTCTATGGTAGCTCGTAATTTAATATCTTGTCCATTAATGTTTATTTCGGTTTCAAGATATCCTTCTTTCCATCTTCTGGCATTTCCAACCAAGCATTTCCATATAACCGGTGGCTTTTGTTGAAGGGCAATCTGAAAGTCGTTGGTTGGTTTAATTGGTTCAAGGCAAAAAATTTCTATTGATGCCCCTGTATTTTTTTTAAATATTAAGCGTGCCTGAATAACTCGTGTTTCATTAAATAACAAAAAGCTATCTTTTGGTAGTAATTTCGGAATATTTTGAAAAGTAGATTCCGATATTTCACCCTTATTCATTATAAGAAGTTTTGAAAGGTCTCTTTGCTTTAAAGGATATTTAGCTATTCTGTTATCAGGAAGCTGGTAGTTATAATCTTCTATTTTTATATTTGTAGGGTTTACAGGACTCATGAGCATAAATTAATGGCGCAAAAATAATAAAACCCTTTTAATTTTTATTAAAAGGGTTTTATTATAACTTCTATCAATTTTTATCAGGAATGGCCCCCGGCCACAATTCTCAGTATTTTTAAATTTAATACAATCCATCTCCAGACCTGATAGGGCCAGAAACGTCTCCAAAAAAGTGTTGTTTTCGTTGGCATAGGAGGATAAGACTCCTCTGAATATGCAATTGTTTTGTGTTCTTGATTATCCATGATATAATAATTTAGATTTTAATTTTTTATTCGGGCAATAGCCACCAGAAAGGATATCCTTTGGCTTTATGAAGAAACATATAGTGCATGAACCATTTTAACCAGTGACCCGCAAGTCCGGCTTCACCAACGGTATACCTTATGTCTCTACCATAAGTTGGATATTTTTCCCAATCCTGAACAATCGGAAAGACTGTCATTGTAGC
>WGGC01000177.1 GCA_015491905.1 Bacteroidales bacterium
AAAATAAATACCATCCTTGTTATGGATTTTATAGGCCCGGCTCATAATTATTTTGTGGTTTAAATTTGAACGTAAAGTTACAATTTTATTAGCAATATCCCTAACAAGTCACAGACTTGCGAGAGCGGAGGGATTACGTATATACTGATGGAATCTCTATATGTTAAATTCAAAAAAATCTAAAAAAAATTTTTGTTTTTACGAATTATTTTTTTTGCTTTGCAAAAGAAACTGACTGAAAATCCATCCTTATTTAAATAATACACCTGTATTTTCTGCCAGTTTTTAAAAAGAATGCCATTTTGAAAGAAATGAAAGGAAAATTTTATAAAGGGAAAAAATACCCCCTTTGATTGAAACGAAATACTTATGCGAAAAATAAACCATTAACAAAGAAAGGAGGTAGTGTGGCAAATATATAAAACTAAATTAAACCTGCTCTGGTTTTGCATGGATAAAATGTGTAGGACATAGCACGCCAGCCTTTGACGAAACAAAGGCAAGGCCAAAAGGGCAGTTGTGCCCTGAAAACAACAACTTAAAGTGTTTTAAATTAATTTGAAAAAAATCATGAAAAAAATAATTACAGGAATTGCAGTCGTTTTGTTGATGGCACTGGCTTTTACAGCTTGTCAAAAAAACGATATGGGACCGGAAAATAAAATTATCGGTACGCAATTGACCCCGCAACAGGTGCAACAGGTTGCCTTGATGAAAGAAGCTTCGCTTGCCATTGGAAAAACCATTAAAAACAGTGAAGCCAGAAATTATATTGTAAAACTGGTACGTGTAAAAAATGACAATTCGGAAGCCATTTCCATGGCTGCCTTGCTTGGCGACCAAGCCAATATCACAAAATATGAAAAAGACCTTTTGGCAAAAGGCTTTAAGCAAAATAATAAATCAGTACTGGATAAATCCTTCTTTGCCAAGGAATTATTGAACATAATTTATAACAATTCGGCAGAGTACCCCATGCTCTCGAAAAATTTACCTCATAATAAAAGTTCCGCTTCAACCATTGATAAATTGAATGCACTCAGAAAAGAACTTGCTGCACAAAATTTGGAGATTTACCTACCGTACCGACAAGAATTCAAATGGAATTCTATTTCAAAGGTGACAGTAACTTGGGATCCATTAACGCAAGATTCGATAAGCCAGGGAGTAATTATTCCAGTTAGTAATTTGAAATCGGCTACTGCCCAACCCGTATCAAATATTAATGAAAATTATGTTTCTACTGAACCCACTCTTTTGGTACGGCCAATTGATCCTGTCGATTATACTAATGGTGGTTCAGGAAGTGGAACTGGTAACACAGGAGTAAATTCCGAATGGTTAACAACTAATATTGATTATACAAAGGTGCCGGAATCTGATATAATTTTAGTAACTATTCCAAAAGTCAAATTAAACAAAAACTATAGGTGGTGGATAGGTGGTTCATCACAAATAACAATTTATAGAGCTTCTGGTGATTTGAAATTTGACAATACCGGAGATTTGATCCCAAGTGCTTCTATATATCGTTTGATTCGGCAGAAAAAAATTTCAAGATATGATGTGAAAAATCATAATTGGGTAGGTGTAAACATTATTTGGGATGACGATTGGCAGAAACATGAGAATACTGAGCAATTTATCCTAGTGTCTTATCAAGGTGATTTAGTTGTAACAAGTCCATCCCTTGTCATTAAAGGAACAACGAAAATTGGTTACGATTTAGTTAAAAGGAAGGTGTCAGCCACTGCAACGTTAGACGCCGCATTTGAAATAAAATTGGGACCACATAATATTCTTAGATATAATAACCAGATCTCCCGCCGTAGCCTACTTTCCCATGTAGTGGGAGGTATATTACATGATGATGATGGTAATCTTATAGTTAAAAATGTAAATGGGGTTCCATATACTGTAAGGAAAGCCGATGAACTTGAATATTATTTTAACATAAATTGGACACATGTTGCAAATTAAAAAAAACAATAATAAAATCGGGGTTAGCACTTTGCTGACCCTGATTTTAATGATTTTATGGGGACAAGTCTTTTCACAATCGAAGTACAATTTCCAGGTTACTAGTGGCTATTCGTATTTGTTTTCCGAAATTAAAACCAAAGGATATAATATGGATTTGAGCATCAATCGAAAAGTTTGGAGTGTCATTTCCATTGGAATTTATTACGATGTCTCGGCAGTAAATAACTACATTAGTAAGATTAGTCAGACAATAGGCAACGGCGGATACACCAATGATTTTATTCCTCCGGCACTGGATAAGTATATCCGCTCATTTTCCCACTCACAGGCTGCTGCATTTTCTCAGGATATGGACAATTTTACGAGTATTGGTATTAAAACAAATTTTGATTTCAAGATGTCGAAAAAGTTCAAGGCCGGGTTCTATGTAGGCATGGGGATAACAAAAAGGGTTCAATCCCATTTCTTTTTAGAAACCTGGACTATAACCGGGAACAAACTTACAGACTACAAACCGGCCTCTCAGTTTATTGATGCAACAGAATTATCATTCCGGTATGGGATTAAACTGACGTATGAATTTTCACACCGGATAAACTTTGTTTTCCAGGCAGGTCATAATACTTCAAAGTTCAAAAAATATTCATTTAATACAACTATTTATGATAAAGCCAATTTAGGTATAGCCCTGAAATTCTAATCTTGTAAACAAGTTAAATATATATAAATTAAATAAAAATGATTAAAAAAATACTTATTCTGGGGCTTATTTTTCTTTTCCCCATAATTTCCTTTGCACAGCAAAAGCCGCAGAAAAAACATAAAATTCAAGGTTACCTGAAATTCGGCGATGGTTTATACTGGGATATTAGCCGGGTGGCGATGGACTATTGGTGGGCTGGTTCGAATGATGAGCCGGCTCCGGTAGTAAATGGCCAGCAAATCTGGATAGAAGGGGGTATCAGGCTGAATAACGGTTTGATCGTTACGGCAGGAATCATGCATGTTACTTTGAAACATTATTATTCCCGTTCAAGTTTATACTCAGACCAAAAATACCAGTACAGTATTAGGAATTATGCCTTTGGCTTGGGCTATGAGTTTAAATTGGGAAAACACAGTCGGCTGATGCCGCAACTGAATTTTACAGTAAACAGGACTATAAGCTATACGGCATATAATTATGGATTATACAATGATGACGGTTCTGTTACTATATATCCCAGTATTGATGTTTATGATGATTCGGAAGGTGGTGCTGTTTTGAACCTGGATTATTACTATCAGTTCAAAAATAAATTGTTTGTTGGCGTGCGGGGAGGAGCTTATTACGTCTTGGGCATGGCCGGGATAACGTTAACCCCGGTGCTTGGGGTTAAGTTTTGATAAGTTTAAATTTTTTCAGGGTTAGTTTCTAGCCTTTCAGCAATAGCTTTGGCTTGTTTGTATGTTTAATCTTAATAAATTGAGTTATGATATACTATGTATTAGGAGGTATGTTAATTGCTTTATATTTAACATTACTAATTTGGGCTTCTGTTGATATTTTGAGGTCCAATAGAAATAAAAGTTTGATTTTCTTATTGCTTTTGTCTCCCATTATAGGTCCGATTATTTATTTTCAATCAAAGTAAACGGATTAATTTTTGTTATTTTTATCTCTAACCAGTTCAGATAATTATACCTGAATTGGTTTTTGCTGTTTAAACAGATATCTCTACATAAAAGCCTAAAGAAATATCCCCCCCGCTCTCGCAAGTCTGTGACTTGTGAGCTGTTTATTTTCTATTTATCAATTCTTTACGGCCTTCTTTTGGATTTTCGAGTATGGCTTTTATCAGTTGCCTGGATGTGTATTTTTTCATATCCCGGATAATACCGGTTAAACCGTATCCTTCTTTAGCGCTGATGATAAAATGGATAAGATTTGTCATAATGCACCAGGCATACAAAACCAGGCCTTTTGCTTTCTGACAGTACTTAAGGCTATCGACAACAATGTCTTTGTACTCTGCTTTGGTAAAGACATCAATCCCGCCAACAGTGGCGAAACTGATAAAATAAATACCATCTTTGTTATGGATTTTATAGGCCGGGCTCAAAATTATTTTGTGGTTTAAATTTGAACGAAAAGTTACAATTTTATTGGCAATATCCCTCACTAGTCACAGACTTGCGAGAGCGGAGCTTTCATATCCTTGTGTCTTGTATTATGCTGTTTTAAGG
>WGGC01000178.1 GCA_015491905.1 Bacteroidales bacterium
ACGGCAAGACTATAGGCAGGCCGCTAAAAGAAAATGAATATATTGGAATTAAGCCAACGGAGGTAAGCAGGCTGATTCGTTTGAAAGATGTTTCATTAACGAAAAAGCTGGTAGTAAGACAGCCTGTAACATTTTCAGATAACACAACATATTATTTACACCGTAATTTGTGTGCTATTAACCACAACATACTTCTGAGCCGGTTACAAACGGGTATGTATGCATCGGAGGATGAATATTTTATGTTGCCATCTTCGATAAAAAGAGCTTTTGCAGCTTATCCGCAAATTATTAAAAACACACAATTATTACTGGACGGATGCCGGATTACTTTTGACTTTAGCCATACAAAAAACAAACAGACTTTTACAGGTAACCGCAATGATGACAAAATGCTACTGGAGAAACTGGCATTGGACGGTTTTGCATATCGCTATGACAAGAAAAACAAAAAAGCGTTACAACGGCTACAGTCGGAGCTACAGGTTATTAACCAGATGGGATTTTCGGCTTATTTTTTAATTACGTGGGATATTATACGGTATTCAATGTCGCGGGGGTTTTATCATGTAGGACGCGGCAGCGGAGCCAACAGTATTGTTGCTTACTGTCTGAGAATAACCGATGTAGATCCCATTGAGCTTAACTTATATTTTGAACGGTTTTTAAATCCAAAGCGTAGTTCGCCGCCAGATTTTGACATTGATTATTCGTGGAAAGAAAGAGAAGAGGTTCAGGATTATATTTTTAAGCGATATGGCAGGTCTCACACTGCTTTACTGGGGACATCCGTTACTTTTAAGGGGAAATCGATGTACCGTGAGCTGGGAAAAGTTCATGGGCTTCCAAAACATGAAATAGACCGGTTATCGGCACATCCGGAGCAGGAAGCCGGTAAAAACCGTATTAATAGTCATATTCATAAGTTAGCAGGACTACTGGCAGGATATCCAAACCAGCGCAGTATTCATGCCGGCGGAATCCTAATTTCTGAAAAGCCAATTACCTGCTATACTGCACTGGATTTACCTCCCAAGGGGTTTCCTACTACACAATGGGATATGTATGTAGCAGAATCTATTGGTTTTGAAAAACTGGATATACTGAGTCAGAGAGGTATAGGCCACATTAAAGAAGCTGCTGAACTGATATTTCAAAATAAGGGTCAACAAATTGACATTCATCGTGTTGATTTATTTAAGAATGATAGTAAAGTAAAATTACAGTTACGTAATGCAGAAACCAACGGTTGTTTTTATATTGAAAGTCCTGCTATGCGCGGGTTATTAAAAAAGCTACGATGTGAAGACTATCTTACGCTGGTAGCTGCCAGCTCCATTATTCGTCCGGGAGTATCTCAATCGGGGATGATGCAGGAATACATTCACCGTTTTCATTATCCTGATAACATAAGGTATATTCATCCGGTAATGAAAGAGCAGCTAGCAGAGACATATGGGATAATGGTTTATCAGGAAGATGTACTGAAAGTATGTCATCATTTTGCAGGACTAGATTTAGCAGATGCAGATGTATTACGGCGTGCTATGAGTGGAAAACATCGGGGTAAGCATGAGTTTCAGAGAATGTCAGACAAATTTTTTAGAAATTGCCGGAAGCGCAGATATCCTGAACATGTAATAAAAGAAGTATGGAGACAAATTGAAAGTTTTGCAGGTTACAGTTTTTCCAAAGCACACTCGGCGAGTTATGCAGTAGAAAGTTTTCAGAGTTTATATTTAAAAGCCCATTTTCCGCTTGAATTTCAGGTAGCAGTAATTAATAATTTCGGAGGTTTTTATCCCTCATGGGTATATTTTAATGAAGTCAGGAGGCAGGGTGGCAATCTGCATTTACCATGTGTAAACCGCAGTGATTACAAAACCAATATCCGGGGAACAGACATTTATATTGGTTTGATTCATTTAAGCAGGCTTGAGAGCCAATTAGCGGAGAGGTTGTTAGAAGAACGAAAAAAGAATGGTATTTTCCATGATCTGGAAAATTTTATACAACGGGTTTCGCCGGGAATAGAGCAATTAATTATTTTAATAAGGTCGGGGGCATTACGGTTTACCGGGCTATCGAAGCAAGAATTATTATGGAACGCTCATTTATTGCAAAAGAGTGTAAAAAAGCAGGAAATAAATAAGTATATATTATTTAATATTTCAGGACGCAAATACACTTTACCCCAACTTAACAGTGAACCGCTGGAAGATGTATATGATGAAATAGAGTTGTTAGGATTTCCGGTGAGCATGAGTTATTTTGATTTACTAACCACCCCCTTCCGGGGAGAAGTATTTGCCGGATCGTTATCTGATAATATTGGGAAAACTGTCAGAATGGCAGGGTTATTAGTTGTAACAAAATATATACGAACTATAAAAGGAGATTTGATGTGTTTTGCCACTTTTCTGGATAGTAAAGGTGAGATGTTTGATACCACCCATTTCCCTGATACACTTCACTCCTACCCTTTTCGTGGAAATGGTATTTATCTGTTATTGGGAAAAGTTGTAGATGAGTTTGGGTATGCTTCAGTAGAAATAAAGAAAATGGCCAAATTGCCCCTTCGTCCTGATCCCCGGGAAAGTTAGAGCTTAAATAAAAGCATTTAATAACAAAAAAAGGCTGCCGAATAAATTATTCAGCAGTCTTTTAATATGTTTATAGTATATACAAATTTTAGTAAGCAAGCAGTTCAAGAGCTGCAGCTTTAATTTTTTCTGCATTAGGCAAAATAGCCTTTTCCAGAATTCTATTAAAGCCTACAGGAGTAAAAGTAGAACCCACCCTTTTTACGGGAGCATCCAGATACTCAAAAGCCTCGCTTGTAATGGTAGCAGCCACTTCACCGCCAAAACCTGAAAACACTTTTTCTTCAGTAACTACCAAAACCCTGTTAGTCTTTTTCACCGTATTAATAATAGCAGTTTTATCCAATGGCAATAAAGAGCGCAGATCGAGGACTTCAATAGATTTACCATTTTCTTTTTCGATATCAGCAGCTACCTCCAATGACATTGGCAAAGTATTACCATATGTAATAATACTCATATCCGAACCTTCTTTTCTAATTCTGGCTTTTCCGAAAGGGACTTCAAAATCATCAGGAACGATAGCGTCGCTTTTAGGATCGTTATACAATGCTTTAGGCTCAAGGTATAAAGTAGGGCCTTTAGACCGGATTGCAGTACGTAATAAACCGGCAGCATCATCAGCAAAAGCAGGATAAACAACACGCAGTCCGGGGAAAGTAGTCAACACACTTTCAATAGTCTGAGAGTGATACAATCCGCCACCGATATACCCACCCGAGGCAAGACGAATAATCATATTAGGTGAAAACTTACCATTACTTCTCCAGTAATCGTGTGAGCTATCTACAAGCTGTTCCATGGCAGGCCAGAAATAATCAGCAAATTCTGCGCCTTCAATAACAACTCTTATTTTTTCATCATATCTTGACATACCATTAGAGGTACCAACAATATAGTCTTCAGCAATGGGGGCATTAAACACTCTAACCTTACCAAATTCAGGTTGCATTCCTTTAGAGACATTAAAAATGCCACCTTTATTTTTATTTGCCATATCCTGTCCCCACAGATAAGTATCAGGATTACGGCGGAATTCAGCTTTTAAAGTAGAATTAAGTGCCTGAATCAAATCCATTTTTTCACCTTTGGAACCATCATGAAGTCCTTCAGGATATTTTTCACTTTTATAAGGTTCCGGGACAACGAAATTAAAAATTGATCTCGGGTCAGGATCAGGAGCCTTCAATGCTTTTTTATGAGCTTCACTAATAATTTTTTTAGCATCCCTGTCCATTTGGTCCAGTTCCTCTTCAGAAAACTTACCTGAGTGAATCAGTTGAACTCTAAAACGCGTTAACGGATCAGAAAGCACGGCACAATGTCTTTCATTTTCATCCCGGTAAAGTTCCTGGCGGTCAGAATTTGAATGAGAGTGGATACGTACACAATTGGCATGAACAACAACAGGAAGACTGTATTTTTTAGCATATTCTTTTGCGGCAAACATTGTATTCATTGAATTGAAAACATTTTTACCATCGCAATACATTATTTTAAGGTTTTTTATTCCCTTGTAATTTTCCGACACTCTCACGTTAGCAGACTGATCAGACTGGGGAACAGAAATACCATATTGATTATCCTGAATTACAAAAACCACAGGAAGTTTTTCTTTTGCGGCACCATTAAAAGCCTCAAAGACATAACCTTCAGAAGTAGAAGACTCTCCCTGAGAACATAAAGAAACACCTTTCCCATTATAAATTTTTATAGAACGAGCTACTCCGGCGGCATGTAATGTATGATTTCCTGTAGCAGAAGAAACATTTTCAATATGCCATTCAGGTTTAGCAAAATGATTAGACATATGACGTCCACCGCTGGCAACATCAGTAGCTTTAGATATTCCGTTAAGAATAATTTCTTCAGCTGTTAAACCGGCAGAAAGTGCTGTTAGCATATCCCTGTAATAAGGAAAGAGAAAATCATTTTCTTTATCGAACACCTGGCCGAGGGCAAGTTGAATTCCATCATGACCGGCGTAAGGAGCATGATAAGACCACCCCAGGGCTTGTTTTAAATAGTTTGGTGCTTTATTATCTAACTGACGACCCAATGTCATTAAACGATACCACTTTTCAAGAGTTTTTCTATCGGTTGAGTCAAGTGTAAATTGTCTTTTTTCTGACATAATTATATTTGATTTTATAACGGCGCAAAGGTACAAAAATATATTATTTGAACTCAGTCCAAATAAAATGAATTTATTAAAAGCTTAAAAAAAGTAATTAATAAAAAATATTTTAATTTTTATTTAACTATGCCAATAGATTTTCTAATTTTGCGCCCGGAGAGTTGCCGGAGTGGTCGAACGGGGCGGTCTCGAAAACCGTTGTCCGCAATTGCGGACCAAGGGTTCGAATCCCTTACTCTCCGCAAAGCAAAAAGCCCGGTAAATAGCCGGGTTTTTTATTTTTTAATCCGTCAAAAGTGTGCTTTTGTAAGGATTAAAAAATAAAAAAACACGTGAGCGAAGCGAACAAGGCTTTTTGCTTTGAACCACCCCCAAACGGGATCAACGCAGTTAATCCCTTACTATCCGCTTTTTAGCATAACAGGAAAAAGAGAAACACTGTAAACGAAAGCACACGCTAATCTGTTTTTCATCCTCAGGACAAAAAAACTAAAGGATGGCATCTCCCCTATTTACACTCTCATTAATGTTAACAGATTACGGGATAGTTTTGGTCTAAAACATAAGACTTCGAGTTTTCTAAATTGTAAGACACATATAATTTGTTTATAATATTTTTTATAACTTTACAGATATGAAAAACTCAAACTATAATTATTGTAATATTTTTCTTTTACATTTTAAGTTTTATGAATCTTCTCCTTAAACAAATATATAAAAGAATAAATTTTAGTGTTTTTTCCCTAAATATCTGGGATAATAGTGTGTTTTATTGTTATATAAAGAGTTATGCTGCATACGGAGAGATACAATAAAATTTTAGAAAAAAATTTGCAAAAACCAAAATAAGTACCTATATTTGTACCTGATTAATAACTTAAAATAAAAAAATAATGATTGCTGCAAACTTCACAGAATTTAGGACTGGCTTAAAAAA
>WGGC01000179.1 GCA_015491905.1 Bacteroidales bacterium
AATAAACACTTTTATCTTGACGTTTTCATCGGTCATCAAGCTATCCCTGGCAAGTTACTCCTCAGCCCCCAGCAGAGCTTGCTTCCGTTTTGCTTAATTCTACAAAGATCGAATCAATGAATATAGATGAGAAAAATTGATAATAAAAATACCAACCATTTTGTCCGTTACACCAATATTCTTAATTGATATTAAAAATATACTATTTTAGCTGCTTAAAAAACTGAAGAACTATGGTAAGAAGATTATTTATTTTTGCATTTTTTACTATCATTTTATCACCTTTTATTCAAGGGCAAACAGCTTCAGACAAGGCCGATATGCGTTTTCAGGAAATTAAAAATTTACTGGATTATCGTTTTGTTGGAGGGTTTTACACCTTTGAAAGTATGTTTAACAAAACTGTAAAATACCCGGAAGAAGCAAAGCAAAAATGTGTAATAGGTATTACTATTTTATCTTTTCAAGTTGACTGTAATGGTAATATAAAAGATATAGAAATACGAAACCCTTTGGGGTATGGTATTGATAAAGAGGTTACAAAGTTTATCAAATCTACTAAAGGCCATTGGAATTCATGTCAAAATAACCGCTTCACACATTTTAGTATTCCAATACAGTTTACAATGGAAGGCACCAAAACAGATTCTATTAATGCTGCTATTGTTTTCGAAGGTGAAAACCCCGGATTTGTATGTTACAGTGATAATTATTTTCTAAAAAAAGGCATTGAAGCATTAAAGAAGAAAAAAGGCAGAAAAGCAAAATTTTATTTTGAAACATTAATTCGTCGTAACCCATTTGATGCTAATTACTATAGTTTGTTAAAACAATCCATTGGTTATACAAAGAAAAAAAAATCTAAAAGCAAAAAGCAATAATACTTCTCTAAATGGAAAGTTTAATACATCTGGACACGCAAATATTATTATTTATAAATGGACATCATTCACCATTTTTTGATTCATTAATGTTGGCTATAAGCTCTAAGTTTTTCTGGTCTCCATTATATGCTTTATTGATTTATTTTATTTTCAAAGAAAAAAAATGGTATGGTTTTTTAACATTAATATTTGTCGCGCTAACAATAACAGCTTCCGATCAAATTTCAGTACATGCATTTAAAGATGTATTTATGAGACTAAGACCTTGTCATCAGCCGGGAGTAAGTCCGTTGTTGCATATGGTCAAACACTGTGGCGGTCAATATGGATTTGTTTCCTCTCATGCTGCAAATAGCTTTTCTGTCCTGGCATTTCTAACATTCTTTTTCAGGCACCGAAACAAATATAAGTGGGTAAAATGGGTATTATGGATTTGGGCATTACTAATAATATACAGCCGGGTATATTTAGGTGTTCATTATCCCGGAGATGTTTTAGGTGGCGCGATTGTTGGATATCTTATTGGCTTAACTATATACTATTTTTATCAACTTACTGAAGCATCTATTTTTAAGCAAGAAGGTCTTAAGCAAGATATTGGATAATTAAAACTTATCTTCGGGGATTAGTAATATATTTACAGCATCTTTTTCCTGAACGCCAAGCAAAGATGCTGCATTTGCCTTGTTTAAAGCAATTTGCAGAAGCCCATTGCTACCAAATAAAGATACTAATTCGCCTTCCCTTACATCCCCATAGCTTTCACTTATAAAAGTACTGCTATATCCTTTAATTTGAATTCTAAATGCCTTATTACCAATTACATTAACAAATAATTCTTTAGGAATATTTGTAATAATGTTTTCATAAGAATCAATATGAATTACCATTCCTCTAATTCCTTGTTGATTGGCAGCCGGTTCAAAAGAAAGTTTCTGTTCTGTTTTCGAAGTTACTTCTCCCAACTCTTCCATTGGGACACCTTGCAATAGTTTTACAGCAGCGGAAACAAATCTGTCAAGAGTAGAAAAAGTATATGATTCTCCTTCAATAGGAATATCCAATATAATTATTTTGTCCGGAAGGTTCTTAAAAATCAATGAAAAAATTCCATTATCTGTTCCTATAAAATAATGCCCCTGACAAGAAACAATCAAATGAGGGTTTTCTATAGACTCCTCCGAGTTAAGGCCAATAATATGAACCGTTCCTTTAGGGAAATAATGAAAAGCATTACGCAGTACATAAGCAGCTCTGGATGTATCAAAAGAAGGTATTTTATGGGTGATGTCAACAATTGTAACCTGAGGCAATAAGGATAAAATATGTCCTTTTACTGCTGCAGCATAGAAATCTGTATCTCCCCAGTCTGTTGTTAATGTAATGATTGCCATTATTTTTTATTTCTTTCCGGTATTATTTTATTAAAAATAAAAAAGTTATCAAAGTTAAATAAATTAGGCATTGGCAGTTGAAATTTTAATATTTTTGATTTTTAAAGTTTAGATTCTATAATTGAAATCTATGAGCGAACTTATTTTACAAGCAGAAATTGATAACCCGGTTGAATTTTTTGGTCCGGAAGATAAATATTTAAACCAGATTAAAACTCTGTATCCTGCTTTAAAGATTGTTGTAAGAGGAAATATGATAAAACTTATTGGACCGCAAAATGATTTAAAATCATTTGAAAAAAGGTTTGATTTATTACTTCTATATTATGATAAATTTGGCAAAATAACCAATAAGGCAATTGAGCAGATTATGGAAAAAGAAATTTTTCCCGGTGAAGATAAAGAAGGGCTAAAAGATATTCTTGTGTATGGGCGTCAGGGGAAGTATATTAAGGCTCAGACTCCAAACCAAAAAAAAATGGTACAGAGCATTGAAAAAAATGATATGCTTTTTGCTATAGGACCAGCAGGAACGGGAAAAACATATACCGCTGTAGCACTTGCTGTAAGAGCTTTAAAAAACAAAGAAGTAAAGAAAATTATACTAACCCGGCCTGCTGTAGAGGCGGGAGAAAGTCTTGGTTTTTTACCCGGAGATATGAAAGACAAACTGGATCCATACCTTCAACCACTTTATGATGCTTTACGTGACATGTTGCCTACACAAAAACTATTAGCCTATTTGGAAGATGAAACTATTGAAATAGCACCATTAGCCTATATGCGCGGAAGAACTTTAAGCAATGCTTTTGCCATTCTTGATGAAGCACAAAACGCCTCTGAAAGTCAGCTAAAAATGTTTTTAACCCGCATGGGCAAGACTTCAAAATTCATTATAACTGGCGATATTACTCAAATTGATTTACCCAGACCAAAAAGTTCAGGACTTATACAGGTACAACACATTTTAAAAAATATAAAAGGAATAGATTTTATATATTTAAATGATCAGGATATCGTGAGACATAAACTTGTAACAAAAATTGTAAATGCATATCTTAAAGATCAAAATGAAAAATAAACCTTCAAATTAATAATTTTTATGAACACTTTAGTCAAAACCAATTTTAATTTTCCCGGCCAAAAAAATGTATATCATGGAAAAGTAAGAGATGTATATAATATCGATGATCGTTTTTTAGTAATGATTGCCACTGATCGAATCTCTGCCTTCGATGTTGTATTGCCCAAAGGAATTCCTTCTAAAGGACAGGTTTTAAATCAAATGGCATCGGAATTTCTTGATACCACAGTTGATTTGGTTCCTAATTGGAAGCTGGCAACACCTGATCCAATGGTTACTATTGGTAAATACTGTAAACCTTTTCCTGTAGAAATGATTATAAGAGGATATCTTACGGGTAGTTCATGGAGAAGCTATAAAGCCGGAGCCAGAGAAATATGTGGCGTTCCCATTCCGGATGGAATGAAAGAACATCAACGTTTTGAGAACCCAATTATTACGCCCACAACCAAAGCCGAAGAAGGCCATGATGAAGACATAACACGGGAGGAAATTATAAAACAAGGACTTGTATCGGCAGAAGATTACAAAATGCTGGAAGATTATACTCGTGTTTTATTTAAAAGAGGAACTGAAATAGCAGCAAAAAAAGGATTGATTTTAGTTGATACTAAATATGAATTTGGTAAAGTTGACGATAAAATTTATTTAATCGATGAAATTCATACTCCTGATTCATCCAGATATTTTTATGCGGAAACTTATGAGGAAAATTTTAAAAAAGGGTTACCTCAAAAACAATTATCAAAAGAATTTGTTAGAGAATGGCTTATGGAAAATGGTTTTCAAGGTAAAGAAGGTCAAAAAATACCTGAAATGACCGATGAAATTGTTGAAAGCATCTCAAAAAGGTATATCGAATTATACGAAAAAATTATTGGAAAACCATTTATATACGATGAATCGGAAGATATTGTAACCCGTATGGAAAACAATATATTATCATTTTTAAATCATCAGAAATAGATTAATACACATTTTTCTATTAATCCAATATAGTTAAAAGCTTTTTTAATCCTGCAAACTTTTTTAAGTTATTGTTTTTCTTTTGTAACACCATCATTTCCCGGATTAAACGTTTTATTATCAAGATGTTTTCTATTGGCAGAAAATATTCGGGTAATATATCGAGTTTTATTTGCTTTAAATAAAGTTCTATCTCATTTCTCTTAAATATAACTCCATCATTAAAAGGGTTTATGTAAAATAACAAACGACTTTCATAATAGTTTTCTTTAGTATTTTCAGGAATACCATGTTCCATGTACGAAAGAATAAAATGATGAGGTAAATTAACCCCAAACAAAGGAAGCCCCGCATTTTGAGCTACTATAAGGTATAATATTGCTAATGAGAGATGATTTCCGCGCTTTAATCTTAGTACATTACTTAACAAATAAGATGATATTGTTGTACTGTTAGAATTTATAGATTTGAAACCATGCACGTTATAAAAAACATGATTCATGATTTTTATTTTTTCCAAAGCCGTAAGCTCGTCATTTATTTCAAGCCAAACATCTTTAATAATTCTTTCAACAGATTTTTTGTATTCTTCAAAAGCAAAATCAGGATCATGATAAGCAGATAAAATTAAAAAAGGCTCCAGAAGGTCTTTTTTTTCTTTTTTAATCCAGTCATTCAAACCATCTATCGACTTATTTAAAAGCACTTGATCTATAATATCCTCTATGCGCGTAATTTCTCTCTCTTCCAGGTCTGACGACCACCTTTCCTCCAGCAAATTAATCACATCCTGACCATAAGCAATAATCTTATCTCTTACCTGATTATATAAATCCTCGTCGGGTTCATCTAATAAATAAATTAAAGCTTTTAACTCACCGGAATCTTTTCGGGTCATTTTATATATTGTTTTATGCAAAGAAAAGCATCTTTAAAATAATAATTAACCCTAAAAGCAACATTATTATTAACAAAATAACGTTGATTAATAAAAAGAATTTAGATTATAGCTTAATGATAATTAAACAATTCTTACAAGGAAATAATTTTTCTTTCCTTTTTGAATTAAAATATATTTATTATTTAATAAATCATTTAAAGACAACTTATACTGATCATCAATTTTGGTTTTATTAATCTGAACAGCTTTATCTTTTAGCATTCTTCGTGCCTCGCCATTAGATTTAAATATTTTAGTTTTTTCAGCAAGAAAGTCCAAAATTCCAATTCCTGCTTCAAATTCTGCACGGCTTACTTCCGGTTGGGGAACTCCTTTAAATACACTTAACAACATTTTTTCATCAAGCCTTCTCAAGGTTTCAGTAGTTCCTTTTCCAAATAAAATCTGAGAGGCCTCTTCAGCAGCTTCCAGAAGTTTTTGTGAATGAACCATCCGGGTAATTTCTCTGGATAATTTTTTCTGAAGAATCCTTAAATGAGGAGCTTCATCGTGTTCTTTAATAAGTGATTCTATTTCTGATTTCGTTAATAAAGTGAATATTTTTATGTATTTTTTAGAATCATCATCAGAAACATTTAACCAAAACTGGTAAAATTCATAAGGGGTAGTTTTTTCAGGATCAAGCCAAACATTACCACTTTCTGTTTTACCGAACTTTTTCCCGTCTGATTTTGTAATTAAAGGACAAGTAAGAGCAAAAGCTTCGTTTTCGTGCCCGAGTTTTCTACGAATTAACTCTGTTCCGGTTGTAATATTTCCCCATTGGTCGGCACCCCCCATTTGTAACTTACAATTTTCGTTTTCATATAAATATAAAAAATCATATCCCTGAACCAGCTGATAAGAAAATTCTGTAAAAGACATTCCGGATTTACTTTCGGCACCTATTCTTTTTTTTACAGAATCCTTTGCCATCATATAATTAACAGTAATATGTTTTCCTATATCCCGAATAAAATCCAGAAAGGAAAACTCCTTCATCCAATCATAATTATTTACTAAAATCGCTCTGTTTGGAATTTCGCTTTCAAAATCAAGAAATTTAGCCAATTGATTTTTTAAGGCATTTTGATTATGACGAAGAGTTTTTTCATCAAGTAAATTTCTTTCCTGCGATTTTCCGGATGGATCACCAATCATACCGGTAGCTCCTCCTATTAAAGCAATAGGCCTGTGGCCGGCAAGCTGTAGATGTTTCAGCATCATAACCCCTACAAGATGGCCAATATGAAGTGAATCGGCAGTAGGGTCAATACCAACATATCCGGAGGTCATTTCTTTTTTTAATTGTTCTTCGGTTCCGGGCATAATATTATGAATCATTCCCCGCCAACGTAATTCCTCAACAAAATTTTTTATTTTCTTCACAGCATTCTAGTTTAAATAAAAACGGCACAAAGATAAGGATTTAAAGATTGTTTTTTATTTTGAAAATAAAAACTGTTTTTTATTTAAACCTTTCCGGATTCTAAAAAATAATCATGAAAAGAGATAAAAGTCTAATTTTCTGTATATTTATTTTAGTTATTGAAATAAGCCAAATCTTATAGAGACATATTTTTCTTTTTATACAATATAAATTGAAAGCATAATACTGTTATTTTGAAATTAAACTTTAATTTTGCTGTGAAAGAATAATTAATAAATGGACAACAGTTATGCGATTATTTAATAAATTGATTACAGGCATTTTACCGTTAATGCCTAAGAATTTTGTTTGGATATTTTCTAAGAGATATATTGCAGGGAAAACAATTGAGGATGCCGTTCGTGTTTCAAAAGATTTAAATAACCAAGGGTACATGGTTACCATTGATTTATTGGGAGAGTTTATTACCCGCCTTGACGAAGCAGAAAAAAACCGTAATCAATATTTAAGTATTATAGACACAATACAAGATAACAAGATAAACGGAAATTACTCATTAAAGCCAACAATGTTTGGTCTTTTAATTGACGAAGAGGCTTGCTATCGAAACATTAGAACTATCGTGAAAAAGGCTGTTGCATACAATAATTTTGTACGTATCGACATGGAAGATTCCCAATGTGTTGATAAAGAAATTAGTCTGTTCAGAAGATTAAAAGCAGAATTCCCCAATAATGTTGGTTTAGTTCTGCAAGCATATATGCGGAGAACACTTGATGATATAAAAAGCCTAATGGACTTGCATTCTGACGAAGCTCCACTAAATTTCAGGTTATGTAAAGGAATTTATGTTGAACCGGAAGAAATTGCTTTTAAAGAGTATCATGAGATTAATGCAAACTATTTAAAAATACTAAATTTCTTATTTAAAAATGGTATTTATACAGGTATTGCAACTCATGACCAATACTTAGTCGAAAATTCATTTCATTTACTAAAAAAATATCAGGTGCCCGAAGATAAATATGAATTTCAAATGCTATATGGAGTCACTCCCGGGTTACGAAAAAGCATTATAGATAAAGGACATCGACTTAGAGTATATATTCCTTTCGGAGAAGACTGGTTCCCTTATTCAACAAGGCGGTTAAAGGAAAACCCAAAAATGGCTTCATTAATTATTAAGGCATTATTTGTTAGGGGTTAGTTCGATTACAAGCAATTTTTATCTCTTTAACTCTTTAAAGATTGTTAAGATTTTTTAAGTATTGACAACGAAACTTATTTTTGTTTATCTTTGCCTAGCAAAAATCTCTAAAATAAATATTAATGAGTAAGAAAAGAGTACTCTTCGTCGCACAAGAGATTATGCCCTATTTACCAGAATCTCATATGAGTAAAATAGGACGTTTCCTCCCACAGAAAATTCAAGAATCCGGTAAAGAAATCCGGGTTTTCATGCCTCGTTTTGGCGTTGTTAATGAAAGAAGAAATCAGCTTCATGAGGTAATTAGACTCTCAGGTATGAATCTGATTATTGAAGAAATCGATCATCCTCTTATTATTAAAGTGGCATCTATTCAACAAGCCAGAATGCAGGTTTATTTTATTGAAAATGAAGATTATTTTCATAGAAAATTTGTATTCAGAGATAAAAATAATAAATTTTTCAAGGATAATGATGAACGTGCTTTGTTCTTCTCAAGAGGTGTTCTGGAAACCGTTAAAAAGTTAGGATGGGCACCTGATGTAATTCATCTTCATGGATGGTTTACCGGCCTGGTGCCATTATATATCAAAACATTATTTAAAGATAATCCGTTGTTTTCTGATGCAAAGGTGATTATTTCTTTATATAATGATGGCTTTGAAGAAAAATTTTCTGAAAATTTTGATAAGAAAATTAAAATGAAAGAAATTCCTGAAGAAACGGCAAAAAAATATAAAAATGCCGGTTATATTTCTTTTATGAAAGCCGCCATGGATTATGCCGATGCCTTTATTATTGGTGAAGAAACAGTTAATGAAGAGTTGCTGGATTATGCAAAAGAAACAAAAAAACCAGTTCTCGATTATCAAGGAGATGAAAATTATTTTAAAGCTTTTAATCAATTTTACGACCAAATCATTGAAGAATAATAAAATATTCAGCCTTTCTAGTGGTATACGGAAAGTATTGACTTTTACTTTTGTCCTTAGTATTATTATTACAGGACTTTTTTCTTGTAAAAAAACACCTAGTCAAATAGGGGCTCAGCTATTACCTGACAGTACCATGCAGGTGTATTTTACAGATACATTAGCCGTTCAAACATATTCCTTACCTCTGGATTCTGTTCGTTCCGATGAAAAGGGAACTTTCTTTGTCGGAAGCATTAAAGATCCGGTTTTTGGCACTACTAACGCCGGGTTTTATGCACAGTTTCAACAGAGTGTTACCCATGATAATTTTGGAACTAACCCAAAACTAGACTCCTTAGTATTACAACTTCTTTTTAGTTCCAACTTTGGAGACACTAATGCTGTTTTAAGAATGCATGTTTATGAGTTACAACAGGATATATACCTTGACAGCACTTATTATTCAAATAAAACAGTTCCTGTTTACCCTACAGATTATGCCAATATTAACTTTGTTGCCAATCCACACACAAAAATTGTTGTAGGCGGAAAGGACACTTTAACCAGGGTTGTAAGATTTAATCTGAGCAATTTAAATACGGCGCTTGGAGATAAGCTATTACAAACTGATACAGCAGCACTCGACAGTAATGCTATTTTCATTAAATATTTTAAAGGGTTATATCTTAAAACTGATCAGGTAACAAGTGGAGGGGCCTTACCTTCCTTTAGTTCGTATACTCCATCTACAGCACTTATTTTATATTATCATAACGACTCAACTGATTCTTTACATTATACATACTATTTAAATAATACTTCAGCTACTATAAATCAATATCAACATGTTTTTTCTGACGGAAATTCTGCTTTTAACAAACAAATTGTTCAGAAAGACACTTTACTGGGAGAGGTAAATTATTATACTCAAGGACTTGCAGGTGTAAAGACTATTATTAAATTCCCTGATATTAAAAAACTTGCCAGATTAGGACTTGTCGGAATTAACGAAGCCAAATTAATATTACCAGGAGCTGAACCACAACCGCTTTTCGGTGCTCCCTATAAAATGTCTTTAATTAAAATACTTACTGATACTTCTTTTCAAACTCTTGTTGATGAAGCGGAAGGAGCAAATTATTTTGGCGGTGCTTACAAAGTCTCAACCAACTCGTATGAATTTAGGATTACACATTATATTCAATCTTTATTAAAAGACACTACCAAAGTACAAAAAGGATTAATACTTTATATTGGTAATGGAGTTGTAAATCCAAAAAGATTTGTCTTTAATGGCCCAAAACCTGTTTCAGATACTTTGGCAAAAACTAAATTAGAAATACTTTATACTAAAATTAATTAAAATATATTACTTTTGTAATAGGTATATCATTTAAAAAAGTCTTTTTTTACTTAAAACCCTTTTATTATGTGTGGTATTGTTGCTTACCTGGGTTCTAGAGAAGCTTATCCTGTTTTAATTAAAGGATTACACAGACTGGAATATAGAGGATATGACAGTGCGGGAATAGCTCTCCTTAACGGAAGTTTATCTGTTTATAAAAAGAAAGGTAAAGTCTCTGAACTGGAAAAAGAAGTTGCAGAAAACAAAAACTTACACGCTACAATTGGGGTTGCTCATACTCGTTGGGCTACCCATGGAGAACCCAATACTATTAATGCACATCCGCATAAATCTAATAATAGCAAACTAGCGGTTATTCACAATGGCATTATTGAAAATTACGATGTTCTTAAAAAAGCTCTTATAGAAAGAGGATATCATTTTAATTCGGATACCGATACAGAAGTACTGATTAACTTGATTGAAGACATTCAAAAGAATGAAGAAGTATCTTTGGAAGAATCCGTTAGAATTGCCTTAAATCAGGTTACCGGGGCTTATGCAATTGTTATTATATCAGAGGATCACCCTGATATGCTAATTGCTGCCAGAAAAGGGAGTCCGATGGTTATTGGAATAGGCGATGGAGAATTTTTTGTTGCCTCCGATGCCACACCAATAGTAGAATACACCAAGTCGGTTATCTATCTCGCTGAAGAGGATATGGTAACTATGGAACGCGGAAAAGCAATTAGACTTAAAACAATTAAAAATAAAGAGAAGACTCCCTATATTGAAAAACTTGAAATGGATTTAAGTGAACTTGAAAAAGGTGGCTTTGACCATTTTATGTTAAAAGAAATTTATGAACAACCGCGTTCTATAAAAGATACTATGAGAGGGCGTTTACATGCAGATAAAGGTATTGTAACCCTTGGCGGCATAGCAGATTATGAACAAAAATTGTTAAATGCCAGAAAAATAATTATTGTAGCTTGTGGAACATCGTGGCATGCCGGTTTAGTAGGAGAATACCTTTTGGAAGATCTTGCAAGAATACCGGTAGAAGTAGAATATGCATCTGAATTCCGTTATCGTAATCCGATTATCTCTGAAGAAGATGTTGTTATTGCGATTTCTCAATCAGGAGAAACGGCAGATACCCTTGCTGCTATATCATTGGCAAAAGAAAAAGGAGCTACAATTTTAGGAATTTGTAATGTTGTTGGCTCTTCCATAGCAAGAGCAACAGATGCGGGTTCTTATACACATGCCGGGCCTGAAATCGGCGTAGCCTCCACAAAAGCTTTTACTTCCCAGGTTACCTTACTAACACTTATTGCTTTAAGACTTGCTCAATTAAAAGGTACAATTACCAAATCTAAAATGGTACAACTGTTAAATGAAATGGAAACAATTCCTGAAAAAGTTGAGAAGACTCTTAAATCAGCAGCATTAATAAAAGAAATTGCCAAAGAATTTAAAGACGTTAGAAACTTCCTGTACCTCGGGAGAGGATATAATTTTCCTGTTGCGCTGGAAGGCGCTTTAAAACTGAAAGAAATATCTTATATTCATGCTGAAGGATACCCTGCAGCAGAAATGAAGCATGGCCCTATTGCCCTTATAGATAAAAATATGCCTGTGGTATTTATTGCTCCCAACAAAGGTATTTACGATAAGGTAGTAAGTAATATTCAGGAAGTAAAAGCACGAAACGGAAAAGTAATTGCTATTGTAACAGAAGGCGATGAAACTGTAAAAGGAATGGTAGATTTTGTTATTGAAATTCCTGAAACAGAAGAACTTTTTACTCCCTTACTGGCAACTATTCCTTTACAAAAACTAGCTTATCATATTGCCGTGATGCGAGGTTGTCATGTTGACCAACCCCGAAACCTGGCTAAATCAGTTACTGTAGAGTAATATTTATCCTCTTATTTTAGTTATTTATAATTAATTACTACCGGTTTTTTTATCGTAATTATTCTACCGTTCAAGTCAGTAACATGAATGAAAATAATATAAATTCCAGGAGACAACTTACTTCCGTAAGAATTCATTCCATTCCATTCAAAATTACCTGACATTCCAATAATTTTATTTTGAATTAAATGTGTTATTAAATTCCCTGATGAATTATATATATCAATACTTATAATATAATCAGCTTTATCCATAGTATAGCTAATCTGTACAATATCTTCAATACCATCACCATCAGGACTAAATATTTCAGGCGTACAAGACCAGTTACTCTCATGATTTTCACCTGTTTCATATTGCGAATTTTGATATCCGGGCGTGCCATAGCCTACTGTTTCTGAAGCCGAAAACCAACATTTTTCTGTGTTTTTAGAACATACAAATCTGATTTTCTCAAGTGAAACACCATCTGTACGATAAAGTAAAGGATTATGCATATTGTCATTATAATATAGTGTGTCTATTAATAGATTTTTATTTGTTAAAAGAATTAACCGTCCTGATTTATCAGATAATAAAGGAAATGACCCCAAAGACAGAAATGAACCTATTCCAGGTGTTAAATATTGCTCCATAACTTTTTTAGGATCTCTGCTTAAAACCATGTAAGTGCCGGGATAAATTAATTTTTCATTTTTCGAAACCTGATATCTAATAGTATCAACATGCTCAAAAGTATTTTTTATTACCGCAATATTGATTCTTTTTAAATCAATAATTTTGTTTGCACGGTTATATAATTCAATATATTCAGCACCTCCGCTTCGCGGATGAAATAATATTTCATTGAAAATAATATCTGAAAAAACGGGAGTTTCAATACGTCCAAACAAGTATCCGTTATTTTTTGTGAGAGGAAGGTTATTACAATTTTTTATTTGACCGTTCCAATAAAGTCTATATTGCTTTCCTGATTCAAATGGATTGGTGAAAACCAGAAAATATTTTTTTAAATTTCTGCTGTCATGATAAATTTTTTGGGGATGTGATTCTGATGGCTGAATATACCATGATTGTTTATCATTTACCGAAACGCTATCCATTATTTGATTAAAATAAACTACCAGACTATCACTTCCCAATACTTTTACAGAGTCTATTTGTGGAACAAATAAATCTTCATCAAAAACTGAGTTCTTTCTACCCGGTGTGCCCCCAGAATCATCGATGGCACTAGTCCAGTTTTTATCACCGGAACATAGGTTTTCAGGGTTAATTTGTTCCAATGACCAGCCTCCGGATTTTTTATCTGAGGAATACCATTTATCCGAGTAAACTACTGAAGATATAACTCTTTGTTTTCTGTTTTTCAGACTAATTATATTTCCTTTATTTAGTAATGAAAATTTTGAAAAGCCGATAACATCGCCGAAAGGCAATAAAGAATCTATAACTTTTTTATTGGTAATTAAAATATAACTTTTAGGACTTAATAAAAAATGAGGAAATATTCCTTTATTTTTACCCCAGCTTAATTCCCATTTAGCAAGGTTTATGGGGTAATCTGTATTATTATACAACTCCAGGTATTCCGCCTCGGGAAGTTTACGCGGAGGAGAAGGATCAGCCATAATTTCATTAATGCTGACATCGTTATACCGTGCTTTATAAAATAAAAAATTATATACCCCTGATGAAAAGTTACCTTGTTTATCTGAAATGTGGTTCCACAGAATTTGATAATTAGTTTTAGAAGAAAACGAAGTGCTAAAATCCAGACGAACAGTCTTCCCGTCTTCCTGTAAATATTTGGAAAAAGGTTCCTGATTGCCGGGTGTTAATTTAAAACTAGTTTTATTATTTAGAACAATAGATTCATTATAAAACAACATCAAAGAAGAGTCGCTTATAACCCATAAGGAATCTAATTTTGGCGGTACGGTATCCTGATGCCAGGGATTAATGTAAATATCGTCAAAATAGTTTTTATGGCTGTTACTTTTAGTATACACGCACAGGATCCCGAAAAATTTTCCTTTACTTAAATCTGTTAATGTATCATTACCCGCTGCTTCCAGGTTATAGTTTTCATTTGTTCCTTCAGATGAATATATCATCCAATGTTCACCCTTACAAATTACTTTTATATTTAAATCATATGGAGCAGCTATTAATGCTGATTCGCTACGGCATATTGACGTAGTGGTGTTACTATCCTGCCTGAACAATTCAAGAGCATCTCCTTTTCCCTTTTCACCCAATTGTAAAAAATATCCCTGTAACTTACCATTCAAATCAGGTTGATTACTAGAGATATATACACGTACAAAATTTCGTGAAGAAGGACTATATTTGGCAGTAACCCTAAAGCGCCACTCCTGGTTTTCTGTAAAAGCGGAAGACGTTACCAAAAATGCTTTTCCATAAGTGGAGTCGAACAATTGTAGTTGTAATTTAGAATTAACAATAAAACGATTGGTATCTCCAAACCAGCGGGGATTTTCCGTATAATTGCCATCATTAAAATTTTCTGAGACTTGTGCCGCTGAAATCAAGGGAAAGAAAACAAAAATAAATAAAATTAAGGGTTTCATTATTTTAATAATTTTGTAGTTGGTAATAAAAGGGTTATAAAAGTACAAAAAAAAATGAAAGTTGCTGTTTTTGGTGCCACCGGATTGGTTGGAAGAAAAATGATTCAGGTTTTGGAAGAGCGTAATTTTCCGGCAGAACGGATAATAGCTATTGCTTCTGAACGTTCTGTTGGTAAGAATATTACCTATAAAGGAAAGAATTACACTGTAATGAATGCCCTTGACGGATTAAAAGAAAACCCCGATATTGCTTTGTTTTCTGCCGGAGGACAGGCTTCTTTAAAATGGGCACCTGAATTTGCAAAAAGGGGTATTACAGTAATTGACAACTCTTCAGCATGGAGAATGGATGAAAATATTCCTTTGGTTGTTCCTGAAATTAATGGTGATAACATCACCGGTAAAGATAAAATTATTGCCAACCCTAATTGCTCTACCATTCAAATGGTAATGGTTTTAGCGCCACTGCATAATAAGTTTAAAATTAAACGACTGGTTATATCAACTTATCAATCTGTTAGCGGAAGTGGCATAAAAGGCATTAAGCAAATGGCAGATGAAAGAGAAGGAAAAGAAGGAGAAAAAATATATCCTCACCCAATTGATAAAAACACATTACCACATGCCGGCGACTTTGAAAAAAACGGGTACACAACAGAAGAAATAAAACTGGTTAACGAAACACAAAAAATATTAAATGATAAGATAAACATTACGGCCACAGCAGTAAGAGTTCCCGTTTCCGGAGGACATTCGGAAGCTGTAAATGTAGAATTTTATCAACCATTTGAAATGCAGGAGGTTTTTAACCTTTTGCAAAACACATCAGGTGTCATAGTAAAAGATAATCCCGAAAAAGAAATATATCCCATGCCGCTGGATGCCTATGAAAAAGATGACGTTTTTGTAGGAAGAATTCGTCGTGATTTTTCTATTGAAAATGGATTAAATTTGTGGGTTGTAGCTGATAATATACGAAAAGGAGCTGCTACCAATGCTGTGCAAATTGCTGAATATTTATTAAAAAATAAATTAATTCACTAAATTGAATGTTAAGAAATTGAAAGTATATAATTGTATAAAAGAATTTAAACCGTTGAAAAAAACGGTCGTAACAATAGGAACTTTTGATGGTGTGCATCTGGGACATCAATCTATCTTTACAAAAATGAAGAAAGAGGCAAAAAAATTAGATGGAGAAACTGTGCTTATTACTTTTTCACCTCATCCTCGTTTGGTTTTATATGAAGACAGTAAAAACCTGAAGTTTATAAACACACATCAAAAAAAACTTGAACGTATAGAATCGGCAGGAATAGACCATTTAATTATTATTCCGTTTACAAAATCCTTTGCACAACAATCATCAGAAAAGTTTCTGTCTGATTATGTTATTAGATATACTCATCCCTCAATGATTGTAATTGGTTATGACCATCATTTTGGTAAAAACAGGGAGGGTAATTTTGATCTTCTTAATAGTTTTAAAGAAAAATACCATTATAAATTACAACAAGTACCACCATTAGTTATAGATGGTATGCCTGTAAGCTCCACAAGAATAAGAAATTTATTGAAACAAGGCAATGTAAAAGAAGCCAATAAAATGCTGGGATATGAATATTCTATTACCGGTAAAGTGGTAAAAGGAAATGCTATTGGACATTCTCTTGGCTTTCCTACCGCAAACATAGAAATACCTAACGTTTATAAACTTATTGCTGCTAATGGAGTTTATGCCTGCCGTGCAGAAATTGAAAATTCAATTTATTCAGGAATGAGTAATATAGGAACACGGCCTACCATTGACCATGGCGAACTTACCATTGAAATAAACATTTTTAATTTTAATAAAGATATTTATGGAGAGACAATTACAATATATTTTGTTGACAGACTCCGCGATGAGATTAAATTTTCTAATCTCGAAGCGTTGAAAGAGCAACTGAAAAAAGATAAAACTCATACCTTACAAATATTAAAAGATCTTTAAATTATGCCTGCTGTTTCTTTTATTTTATTTGTTCTTATTCTTTTTAATATGTCTGTAATTAAGGCACAGACAGGAGAATGGAAAAAAATAAAAGATATTGATGGCATTTCCATATATTCAACTAATAAGGATAATTCAGAGTTGAAAACTGTAAAGATAACAACTGAGGCAAAAACCTCTTTATCGGCACTGGTATCATTAATTAAAGACGCTTCTGCACAAAAAAAATGGGTGTTTTTAAATAAAAATTGCAGAATATTAAAAGTTTGTAACGTAGGTGAATGGATATATTACGGACAGACGGATGCCCCATGGCCCGTTCTTGATCGAGACATTGTAAGCAGAGTAAGGATGATACAGGTTCCGGACACTAAAGAGGTTATTATTACTGCGCAAACAGAAAAAGGATTATATCCAAAACAAAAAAATTTTGTACGCATTCCATATGGTTATAGCCAATGGCGCTTTATGCCGGAAAAAAACGGAAACGTAAAAATAAGCCTTATAGTAAAAGTAAACTTTGGTGGAAATATCCCCCTTTGGTTAATGCGTTTGGTGGCTACACGTGGGCCTTATTTATCTATGAAACACTTCCTGAAAGAACTGAAAAAAGAAAAATATCAAAATATTTCTATACCTGAAATTAGTGAACCTTAACATAAGTAGAAAAAAACATATTCCAAACCCTAATAAAACCATAGCTTTAATAAGCTTTATTTGATAATAACCTGAGTTAATAGTAATATCATATAAAATTCTTATTTTTGTGAATCATTTTTTGAAAATTAAAAATCATTTGTAGTATCCTGATTTTTTAAATTAATAAAATCCCAAAGATTTTTTATCTTATTTACAACAAAAAATAAATTTATATCTATGAGAAAATTAATATTTACTGTTTTAATGGCGATTGGAACAATTCTTTTCTTTTCACCTGTTAAAACAATGGCATGTACCAATTATATTGTTACCAGGGGAGCTTCCGCAGATGGTTCTGTAATGATTTCTTACAATGCCGATTCCCATTTACTTTATGGAGAACTGTATCATTGGCCTGCAAAAGTGTGGCCAAAAGGATCTATGATGCCTGTTTATGAATGGGACACAGGAAAATATCTTGGAGAAATTAAACAAGCTGCACAAACTTACAATGTAATTGGCAATATGAATGAATACCAGGTGGCTATAGGCGAAACTACTTTTGGAGGCAGAAAAGAATTGCATCATCAGCCAACAGCTAAAGTAGACTATGGCAGTTTAATTTATATAGCATTACAACGCTCAAAATCTGCACGTGAAGCCATTAAAATAATGACACAACTGGTGGCTGAATATGGTTATTACAGCGAAGGAGAGTCTTTTTCCATTGCCGACAAAAATGAAGCCTGGATATTAGAAATGATAGGAAAAGGAAAAAATGAAAAAGGAGCAGTTTGGGTTGCCCGTCGTATTCCTGATGGCTATGTTTCCGGTCATGCTAATCAAGCCAGAATAACTACTTTTCCTCTGGCAAATGGAAAAACATCTATCACCAATAAAAATATAAATGAGATTTTTGACCCTGCCGTAACAACAGTATATTCTTCCGATGTTATTTCTTTTGCTCGTAAAATGGGTTGGTTTAAAGGTAGTGACAAAGACTTTTCTTTTTCCGACACCTATGCCCCTGTTGATTTTGGTGCTGCCCGCTTTTGTGAAATACGCGTATGGACAATGTTCAATGATGTAAAATCAGGAATGGGTAAATACTGGGATTATGTTAAAGGAAAAGTAAAACACTCTAAGAAACTTGCCAATGGAGATAAAAATGTAAATAATTATGCCACAAACAGAATGCCTTTATGGGTAAAACCTGACAAAAAAATCTCATTGAAAGATATGATGCACTTCTTAAGAAACCATTTGGAAGGTACAGAATTGGATATGAGTAAAGATGTTGGTGCCGGACCTTTTCACTGCCCATACCGTTGGCGTCCTCTTACATGGAAAGTGAATGGAAAAGAATATCTTAATGAAAGAGCAACAGCTACTCAACAAACAGGATTTACTTTTGTAGCCCAATCGCGTAACTGGCTGCCAGATGCTATTGGTGGAATTATATGGTGGGGTGTTGACGATCCTTCCGGGTCTGTTTATATGCCTATATATTCTTGTACTACACGTGTTCCTGAGAACTTCAAACCTGGAAATGGAAGTATTATGGAATGGTCTGATTCTTCAGGATTCTGGCTTTTTAACCAAGTGGAAAATTTTGCTTATTCTGCCTGGAGTCGTATTCATCCTGATATTGTTAAGGCACAGAATAAGTTGGAAAATAAGTTTATTGCTTTTACACCGGCAGTAGATGCAGGCGCACAGGTGTTATATAAAAAAAATCCTGAAGCTGCAGTAAGTTATCTTACACAATATAGTAATGATATGGCCGCTAAAACCTTTAAAACATGGAAAAACTTATATCACTATCTTTTTATGAAGTATATGGACGGAAATATTAAAACAAAAAGACCATTAAAAAAAGGATATAAATTTGTAAATCCGGAGTTAAAACAACCGGGATATGGGAAAGATTGGTATGAGCTCATTATTGAAAAAACAGGAAAGAAATTACTTGTACCGGAAAGTTAAAATAAAAAAAGGGAGCTAAGCTCCCTTTTTTTATTGGTTATTAAAAGCAGACCTGATGGAGGCCGCTGTCTCCTTAAACTTTTCCTCGCTGAATTGTAGTTTAGGACGCTTAAAATCCATATCGTAAATAGAATTGATAGGTATTAAGTGTATATGGGCATGCGGAACTTCCAATCCTATCACCGTAATCCCAATACGTTTACATTCCACTACCGATTCAATTGCTTTCCCAACTTTCTTGGCAAAAACAAATAACCCTTTATATAAATCGTCTTCGATATCGAAGATATAATCTATTTCCTTTTTAGGTATTACCAGTGTATGCCCCTCTGCTAACGGATTAATATCCAAAAAAGCCAAATAATCTTCTGTTTCTGCTATTTTATATGCAGGGAGTTCGCCATTAACTATTTTCGTGAATATGCTTGCCATAACATTGTTTTTTTATAATACTTTCCACTATCTGCTAACTTCCAGAATTTCCAACTCAATATTTCCTGCAGGTATAGAAATGGAGGTTTTTTCACCTACTGATTTCCCCAGTAATCCCTTGGCAATAGGTGAGTTTACAGATATCTTTCCCGACTTTAAATCTGCTTCCTTTTCCGGCACAAGAGTGTAAGAAACTTCCATTCCATTTTTAATGTTTTTTACTTTTACTGTGGAAAGGATCAGTACTTTGGATTTATCTATTTTAGACTCATCAATAATACGGGCTTTACTTATCAGATCCTTTAATTTAGAAATTTTTAGCTCCAAAAGTCCCTGTGCCTCTTTTGCAGCATCGTATTCTGCATTTTCTGATAAATCTCCTTTATCACGTGCTTCTGCTATTGCCTGAGTTATATTTCTCCTCTCTACCTTTGTGAGGTATTCTAATTCATCACGTAATTTTTGTAATCCTTCTTCTGTAAAATATTTGGATTCTGCCATAATATTGTTTTTTAAAGTTCTGTCAATAAAAAGATAAAAGACCTCCTAATAAATAAGAGATCTCTTGTACTGCAAAAATATAAAATTACTTTTTTAAAACAACACGGAAACAACCGGTTAAATCAAAATTAAATGCGATATGTTTTTTGTTTTTTTGCATTTTTTATCCGTTTTGATGATTAGGTGTTTCGGTTATCCTTTTTAGGTTATTTATTTTATTTTGAATATTCATCATTTTCCTTTTTTTCTTAAAAACTATTTTGAAAAAATAAGAAAATGTTTCTGAGGTCTAAATTAGTAAATTTCTCCGTTATATCGAAAAATATTTGCCTTTTTCTTTTTGTATGTCAGGTTTTACAAAATTTTAATGATTCTTACTTATACCGGTTATCCTCAATGATTATTAAATTTTTTTAATGTTACAACTTCAAAAATTGAAAATAAAACATAATAAACAAAAAATGTTAATATAAATGAAATAGCATCCTGCTTATGTAAAAAAGCATATATACCTATAATAATGGTAAAAATAACTAACTTTAAAAAATTAACAAGCATAAAAGCATTGGCAAATAAAGTCATCCTCTGAGTTAATTTCTTCTCCAAAACATATAAAATTATTAGTGTTATTATGTAAAAGAATAATAAGATTATTAAATACCACGGTGTAATTTTCAATGCCGGAAATACAATCTTAACCCCAAAAGATAATGCTGCCAAAACTAATGTATAAACCGTAAGGTTAACAAATATTTTTGATTTTAATGTTTGCATATATATTCTTATAAAATAGCCTGCAAAAGTAATTAATGCTTTTTAAATAATTCACGCATCCCGAAAATAACAGATAAAATTACTGCCAGAATAGTTAACACTACTGTAAAAACAGGAAACTTCCATTGTAACCATTTGTCAAGTTCGTAGCCGCCAAAGGCTCCTGCCAGAATGATTATTATCATCTGAAGTGCCATGGACGAATACTGCGCTAAGAATTTTAATGAGCTGTCAGGCTTATTTTTTTTGTTTTCCATTTAAAAATTCTGTCTTTTTTTCACCTGTATTCATTAGACAGTTTCCTATGAACACAGCCCCAGGTTCAATAGATATTTTAGGTGTAACAATATCTCCTTTTACATTAGAGGATGCTTTTAAAACTGCCAACTCCCCGGCATTTATATTAGCTTCCACTTTTCCGGAAATATCTATTCTTTTACATTCTATTTCTCCTTCTACAAATCCCTTTTCTCCTACAACTACTTTCCCCAAGGCATTAACTTTTCCTTTTATATGTCCGTCAATTCTAATGTCACCCTGAGATTCAATATCTCCTGTTACTTTTGTTCCTACAGCCAACATATTGGGCATGGGAGTGTCTCCATTTGTGTACTTTTTCATTTTAGGTTTGGTTTGATTTAAGTTCACGGTTGATTATTTATATTTTTCTTTGAAAAATTGCTTATATAATTCTATATTTTTATTTTTATAAAATAAAGGATAGTTTTTTAAAGATATGATAAACAATTGATAATCATTTTTTACAATGCCTGAAAATACATAATTATCATTTCTTAATCTTTTATAATATAACTTTGCTACTTGTACATTAGGGAAAGTTTTTACCAGTACCAATGTATGGTTATCATCAGGAATGCTTCGTGAAACCTGTAATCGTGCCGATTGAAAATATTTCCTGTCAAAGTCAGATAACCTCACCAATAAAGCAGAGGAATTTACTTTATGCCGGTTTAATACAATCATTATCTGCTGAGGAGCTTTTATATCAAAAGTATATTCCGGCCCCTTATTCCCTTCTTTTTGCCCCGCCAGCAGTGCTTTTCTTTCTTGTTCAGTAACGCCAATTCCATATTGTATCTGTAACATCCTGATAATATTATTGGCACGTTTTACCAATTTACTTTTTGGATATTTTGATATTAATGTCTTTAATGAATAATAAAGAGAGTCGGGGGTTTCAACTTTTCCCAGCGAAACAGATTTTAAAAATAAAAATTTTGGCATTAATGTACTGTCTGAAGCAAACCTGTTTTCAGCCCTGTTTGCAAAATCTATAACTCTGTAATACTGCTTTGCCTCAAATGCATTATAGGTTCGTTGGTATAAATTTTCAGCAGCCATTTTATTTGTCTGCAATATTTTATAATAGTCGGGATTTTCTAAAACCTGTGCGAAAATTGTATTCGGGTAATTTTCCAGAATCAAATTTTTATATTGCACCGCAGCATTATCATTTCCTTTATTGTTATACAAGGTGTATAAATAATACCATACCTGAAGCCTTTTCGGATTATTGGGAAATTGTGTTAAAAACTGTTTGTAATTCTCAATAGCCGCTGATGTATCCTTTAATGCATCTAAATATAAAAATCCAAGTTTTTCATATGACTGCTCAATTAACAGTTTTGCTTTTTGCTTTTGTTCCGGACTAAAAGGAATATTCTTCAGGTAATATAAACGTGAAGTCTCAGCAATTTCTGTAGTATTTTGCACCTTTCCCTTTCCCGGTTGTCCTCCGGAAGCCATAACCTTATTACCATTACCGTTTTTTACTGTTCTCCGTGCCGGCAATGGCGACTGTTGAGTTCTGTTTTTCAAAAACCACAAGTCCTCAAGTTTTCTGTTTCCCCAACGTGCAATAAACCTGTTGTATCCTTGTGCTTTAGCCTGTGAATTATAAAAATACCATCCTTTTAATCCGGAACGGCTTGTTGCCGAAACCGTTTCAGGCCTGTTAAAATTAACTACAGAACCTGTCGCACCGCCACCGGTTTCATTTTGTTTTTTCTTTTTCGCAACCTGTAATGCTATTTTTTTATCAATAAGCGCATATAATTCAGTAGTATCCATTTTGGCAAGGTGCAGTAAACTATCCTCCCTAATCAACACATCCTGATATCGTGATATTTCCTTAAGTACAGTTACTTTTTTTCTTATTTTTTTATAATCAGGGTTTCTTTTATTCATAGCCATAAGTGCCGTATCATAATAAACACCTGCTCTGTTAAATTTCTTTCTACTGTATAAATATGTTGCCAGCTGCAATGCCGAAAGCTGCCTCTGCAATTTATTATTCTTACTTTCCGATACTGAAAGCTTTAAATTTTTTACCATTGCCTGCATATCCCCGGCTTTTCTATCTAATTGCGCCAAAGCATAGTAAACCTGACCTTTATATGCAGCATATTGGTGATTTTTCAACATTTTTTCCAGTATTTTCTTTGCATATTTTAAATCATTTTCGCTTGAATTATAACTGGTGGCAAGTTTTAGCCTGGCGGCAAAGTCCATTACGAACGGCGGATTTCTCTTAATAACTTTTTTATAATATGCCGCCGCCTCTGTCAAATGTCCTTCTTTTTGATTTATCTGTCCCAGAATAAAAAGCAATCTGGTACATAAACTCGTTTCATTACAAGTAGATAAAGCATCTTCAAGATAAGGATAAGCCAAAGAATATTGATGCCGAGAAATAAAAAAATCTGCCAGCACTAATGTTAACTGTTTTTTTAATTTATAAGGAAAGTCAAGTTCTTTCGATTTTCTCTGAAGCAAATTCAGCTGAGCATCGGCCTTTTCAGGCTCATTAGCAGCAATATATGTTTTCGCCAGCCACAACCTCGCCCGGTAATGAACAACCTGGTATGGATAATTTTTTGCTATAAAATCAAAAGTCCGGCGCGCCGCATTCCATTTATGTTCAAGAAAATATGCCTTTCCCATTACAAAATAACTTCTTGCTATCCACGGGTTTTTCTCTTCCCTGTTAAAAACCATACTGTGTTGTTGTATATTTACAGCAGCTTTTTTTATAGCCTTTTCCAGCAGCTGACGCACCCTGCCGGCCTCTTTTTCATCACCATAATTATATACCCATAACACATTATGGTAATTATCAGTAGCATTTTCCACTAATTTCCGCTCACCGGTTTTTAAACTCTCCAGCGCATTCCAATAGCCGTTATAATGCCCCGTAAGCTTATGATATGTCCTGGCCTGAAACGTATTCCTGCGTGTAGAACAATTTGTAAGCCCCACAAGCAAAAGAAGACTCAACAAGCCCAAAACAGAATTATGATATAGGTTATTTTTCAACAAATCTTTTAGATTATAAACTAAGATTTCCGAAAATTATTTCGGTCATCAGGCAAAATTAATTAAATATTGCCACAAAACATTCTCTTTGTCAATTTACCGATATCAAAAATAAATAACTGTAAACCTTTTTTTGGGCGGCATTTCGCGCTGTACGTTACAAGTCCTCGTTCAAAAGCCGTGATCGGCTAAACGTTTTCGGGGGCTCCTAACATCGCCCCGCCTCCGTAAGCCTCCATCGGCTTTTGCCCTGTGGGCTTTTCACTACTAACCTGAATTCGACATA
>WGGC01000180.1 GCA_015491905.1 Bacteroidales bacterium
AACCATTCATCTTAATAATTTTTCAGGAACTAAAAAAACTATTTATCCACAGATATTTGCCAGATACAAACTCAATACATAAACATATAAGAAGTAGGGGGCAAACTAAATAAATAAAAATGAAATTCTCAAGATTAAATCTTTTGACTTCAAATGGATTATTCTTTCTATTACTATATGCATTTAATTTTTATGTATTTTTTGTATTTATTAAGAACATCACTACAATACCAGCCATCGGTATAATTACAATATTCATTCTTGAAATACTTTTATGTGGGATAATAATTATACCCGCAACAACTAAAGTAGTAATAACGGACAAAGGGATAAGATACAAATCCCTTTTTAAAGAGGTCATTATCGAATGGAATCAGATCAAAAGCTATGGGGTTTATATTACTGGAAGTAATGTTAAATCTACTTTAAATCCAAGAGAATATGATAAATTCAAGTGGGCCGCACAAAAATTTATTTTTATTACTGAAAAGGAAAATTATAAGCCTAAATTGTTTCGAATTCGGCCAAAAAAAGGTTTTGCTTATATTGATTTTCATTATAGAAAAAATGCTATGGAAATAATAGAAGATAAAATGACAAAAATTAAAAGTCTGCTCCCAATAAATGGCTCATAAGCAATGCGGGCTGAAGCAGTTAAATACGAGATGAATTCAATAATAAAGCAAATCGGTAGTTACGCAGTGAAAGTTTTCAAAACCCGCACTGCTCATAGCCGGAATCATTAGCTAAAATGTAAAGAAAAAACAGAAGTCTTATCATTAATAGTTTAATATGTAAAGATGTTTTGGTTTTCTTGTCAATTGAACGTATCTTTGCAAAGAAAATCAAATAATCTATACATAAAAGGTGTAAGATGTTAAAGAAATTACCAATAGAAAAAGACATTGAAACAAAAAAGGTTCTTAAAAAACTTGCTTCTACACATAGGGCATTAGCCGAATTAAAAGGAATTGTAGCGACAATTCCCAATGAGAATATCTTAATTAACACTTTGGGGATTCAAGAAGCAAAAGACAGTTCAGCAGTCGAAAATATCATTACAACCCATGATGATATTTATAAAGCAGAATTAAATCTTGGTAATATTAAATCATTAAATGCAAAAGAAGTCCAAAATTATATTTCTGCCCTAAAGAAAGGATTTACTTTAATATCGAAAAACAAGATCCTTACAAACAATGATATAATTGCAATACAATCTGAATTAGAAAAGAACAATGCGGGTTTTAGAAAACTTCCGGGAACTGCTTTGAAGAATGCAACAACAGGAGAAACGGTATACGCACCGCCACAAGAATATTCTGAAATTTTAGATCTGATGTCAAATCTGGAACAATTTATCAATGATGAAACTCTGTCAGATTTTGACCCGTTAGTAAAAATGGCTATAATTCATTACCAGTTTGAAAGTATTCACCCATTTTACGATGGAAACGGGCGAACAGGGAGGATTATTAATGTATTGTATTTGGTTATGCAAGATTTATTAAATCTTCCAATACTATATTTAAGTCGGTATATAATTTTGAATAAAGGAATGTATTATAAGTTATTACAGGAAGTTAGAGAAACCGATAATTGGGAGAACTGGCTGTTATACATGCTTGATGCTGTTGAACAAATTTCGAAAGAAACAATAGTATTGATAGCGAAAATACGAGAATTAATCTTTGAATATAAAAATATTCTTCGCAGTAACTATAAATTTTACAGCCAGGATTTATTAAATAACCTGTTTAAACACCCTTACACAAAAATTGAATTTATTGAAAGAGATTTGGGCGTTTCCAGAATAACAGCGGCAAAATATTTAAATGAATTAGCAAAAAGCGGATTACTGAAGAAACAAAAATTCGGGACAGGAAATTATTATATAAATGAAAAATTAATGAACTTATTAACGATGAAGGAATAACACTTTGGCTGACAACGGCTCATAGTGCATGCCGCAAATAATTGTAAATATGACGATTAAGCATTAAAGGAAAATACCGGTTAATAGAAAAATAAAACATTAAACTGCGGCATGCACCATAGCCGCACACGTTAGAAAATTGTAATTATGTATAAATATCTTTTTGGCCCGGTGCCTTCGCGCAGGCTGGGCATGTCGCTCGGCGTTGATTTGGTGCCGCATAAAGTTTGTTCGCTCAATTGTGTTTATTGCGAGTGTGGAC
>WGGC01000181.1 GCA_015491905.1 Bacteroidales bacterium
ATTGTAATATAATCGCCCACACGACCGGTCATTTTTTCTGCATCGGTATTTACCGGAAGTGATTTTTTGCCGGGTCTCCAGCCTGCTGGACAAACCTCTCCGGTTTTGGTAGCATATTGCCAGGCATGTACTTGTCTTAAAAACTCATTTACATTTCTTCCCACAGAATCAGCTTGAACTTCTTGTGCTACACAAATCCCGTCAGGATTGAAAAGGAATCTACCTCTTAATGCTACGCCATCTTCTTCTATAAGCACGCCAAAAGCACGGCTAATCTCTTGATTTGAGTCTGCACCCATTGTCAGTTTTAATCCTTTTAAGAGAGGTTCTGTTTCCACAAATCTTTTGTGTGAAAATTTGGAATCGACAGATACAGCCAAAATTTCTGTATTTATTGCCTGAAACTCATCATAATGAGCGTTCATTGCAGCAATCTCAGTTGGGCAGACAAATGTGAAGTCAGCCGGATAGAAACAGATTACCGTCCATTTTCCTTTATAATCGTCACTTGAAACTTCTTTGAAATGACCTGTTTTTGCGTCATACGCATCCATTGTAAATTTTGGCATCTCCTGCCTTACCATTGTTGAACTCATAGTTTTTTCCTCCTTTTTTGTTTGATTTAATAATTCATTAATTTCGATTTTAACTTTTTTTCTTGGCTTTACGCCATCTGCACATCCCATAATTTTTACTCCTTTTAATTAATTTTACATTCTATTTACTTATTGTCAATATTTATTTTTCTAATTTGGCTTTATCCCATTGATCGATTTGATGGACTATTTTTTACGACTTCCAATAGGCATTATTAACAATACTACTATTATATATTTTCTTCCCTAAGCTGCATATAAGATTTTGGATGTAAACAAGCAGGACAAGTTTCAAGTGCTTTCTCACTTTCATAAACATAACCGCAATTTAAACATTTCCACCAAACTTTTCCATCTTTCATAAAGACTTTATCCTCTGAAATATTTTGAAGTAATTTTAAATAAATTCTTTCGTGTTCTGCTTCTACTTTGGCAATCATTTTAAAAGCAGTTGCTATCTCAGGAAATCCTTCTTCTTGTGCAATTTCTGCAAATTCAGGATATAACTCTGACCATTCTTCATTTTCTCCTTCGGCGGCTGCCTTTAAATTGTCCTTCGTCGTTCCAATTAAACCTGCAGGGTAAGTAGCGGTAATTTCTACATTGCCACCTTCCAAAAATTTGAAAAAACGTTTTGCGTGTTCCTTTTCTTGTAATGCTGTTTCTTGAAAAATCCTGGATATTTGTTCATATCCTTCTTTTTTCGCTTCTTTCGAGAAAAACTCATACCTATTTTTTGCTTGACTTTCACCTGCAAATGATTTTAATAAGTTTTGCTCTGTTTTTGTTCCTTTTAATGATTGTTCCATTATTATAATTTTTTATTTAATTGTATACCTGCTGCTTTGGCAACACCTTCGCCATAAGCTTTGTCTGCCTTTAAGCAATTATTAATATGTCTAAGTTTAATTTCCTTTGGTGCATCGCCCATATTTCGTGCAGTGTTTTCAAAAAGAACTTGTTGTTGCTTTTTACTCATTATACGGAATAAATCTCCTGCTTGTGAGTAATAATCATCATCTTCTCTATGATCCCAATGGTCAGCTGCCCCATCAATTTCCAAAGGGGGTTCTTTATATTGAGGTTGCTCTTCCCACTTCCCGTAGCTGTTAGGTTCATAACCTATTGTAGCCCCATGATTTCCATCGGTTCGCATTAACCCATCGCGATGATAACCGGTAACAGGACACTTTGCTTGATTAACAGGAATAAGGTTGTGATTTACTCCCAAACGATAACGTTGAGCATCACCATAAGAAAACAATCTGCCTTGAAGCATTTTATCAGGTGAAAATCCTATGCCGGGAACAATATTAGCCGGATTGAAAGCTGCTTGTTCAACGTCAGCAAAATAGTTTTCAGGGTTTCTATTAAGTTCAAGTACACCAACATTCATAAGTGGATAGTCTTTATGCGACCATACTTTTGTTAAATCAAAAGGATTGAAGCTACACTCATTGGCCTGTTTTTCAGTCATTACCTGAATTTTCATATTCCATTTTGGGAAATCGCCTTTTTCAATACTTTCAAGTAAATCACGCTGATGACTTTCTCTATCTTTGGCAACTATTATTTCAGCTTCTTGGTCAGTTAGATTTTTAATTCCTTGTTGAGTTTTAAAGTGAAATTTTACCCAAATACGTTCATTCTCATTATTAATTAGGCTATATGTATGACTGCCAAAACCGTCCATATGTCTATAAGAAAGAGGAATACCTCTATCGCTCATAGTAATAGTAACTTGATGTAAAGCTTCGGGTAGAGATGACCAAAAATCCCAATTGTTTTTCGCACTTCGTAAATTGGTTTTAGGGTCTCTTTTTACAGCATGGTTAAGGTCAGGAAATTTTAAAGGATCTTTAAGAAAAAAAACAGGGGTATTGTTTCCTACTAAATCCCAATTACCTTCTTCTGTATAATATTTCATGGCAAATCCTCTTATGTCACGTTCTGCATCAGCAGCACCTCTTTCACCGGCAACTGTCGAAAAACGTACAAAAGCCTCTGTCTTTTTTCCTATTTCAGAGAATATTTTAGCTTTTGTATATTTGCTAATATCATGAGTTACTGTAAATGTACCAAAAGCACCAGAACCTTTTGCATGCATTCTCCTTTCGGGAATTACTTCCCTATCAAAATGAGCTAATTTTTCTAAAAACCAAGTATCTTGCAATAGCATTGGTCCTCTTTTACCTGCTGTCAAAACGTTTTGATTGTCTGCAATAGGATTCCCAACACTGTTTGTTAATTTTTTCTTTTTACCCATAATGTTTCTCCTTTTTATTTATTCATTAAATTTTCCTTTTATTTGAAGAGTTATTTCCTCAATTTTAAAACCATTTATTTTCTTTTTTTGAAAATATTCGTTAAGTATTTCATCAAGTTCTTCGTCTATGTAGTCTTTAATCAAAACATCTTCAGAACTATGTAAATGGTGATGATGAGTTAATAAGCTGTCATATCTAATGACATCTTTATCAGTTGTAATTTTTTTAATTAATCCTTTTTGGACAAATGTATCAAGAACTTTGTACACAGTTCCAGTGGCAATATTTGAGTGTTCTTGTCTTATAAATTTAATTATATCATCTGCAGTAGGGTGGCTTATGCTATAAATTGCCTCTAAAATACTCATCCGTTGAGGCGTTATTTTTAGTCCCTTTTCTGATAATTTATTTTTAATACTAATCATATTTTCTGTATTGTGAATATTTCTTTTATGAGAATTATTCTCTTTTAAGAATAATGCAAAGTTACGATTTATTTTTTAATACCTAACTAAAATTTAGTTTATTTTTTAATTTATAGAATAATTCTTGGCATTGAGACTAACTTTTCCATAGGCAACCCAACTATTCGTTGATCTATCCGGCCCAAAACTGGTGGTGTAGGGAAGAAAAAAACCGCCGATAATAAATCGATAAATAATATTAATTTTTCTAGTTAATTTTATACTATTTTCGCAGCCTTTTTTAAATACACTTTTACAATAGATAAAGCCATGATAAACGTAAGTAATTTAAGGATTCAATTTGGCAAAAGAGTTCTTTTCCAAGAGGTTAATTTAAAGTTC
>WGGC01000182.1 GCA_015491905.1 Bacteroidales bacterium
CAGGATGGCGATTTCCGATTTCTGAAAGCGCAAATCGGAAATAAATTTTTGCAGTGCCTGGCGGTACAAGGGTGTAAAAACTTCATAAAGTTTTATCCGGCTGTGTTTGGTTAAGCGGTTCAGGTACAATAAATCGCTGTTTTGGTCCCTTAACAGTTGGGTTTTTTGGTTAATGATGCCGATCCTTCGGGCAATATCGGCAGTGCCCACCACCAACAACGTGTCGCCTTTTTTGACAAACCCGTTTTCTTTCAGGCGGATAAAGACAATGCGTCCGTAAACGGGCGCTATGATTTGCGTGGACAGTTCTTTGGAAGTAATGATTCCCGGGCTGTTCACGTTGACATCCACTTTTACATAAAACAGCGAAACGCCCAAAGCCACCATCATAAAAAGTAAAAGCCAATAAATGGCTTTGCTTTGGGAGGAGTGCTTTTTTATTAGGCCCTCGGCGGAAAATTCGGTTATGGAGGAGGGGAAGATTTGTTGCATTTATTTTGGAAATGGCAAAAGGGAAACACTCTTATTTATAAAAAATGAAGCATAAGTATTGAATTTACAAGTACAAGTTATGTAGGAAATACATGTACAAATAAGAAAAATCAATCGCCTCTCCATATCTTCAATAACATTCTTCGCAGAATATTTTTATTTCAAATTTAAAAAAGGGAATTTGATGGTTTACTTGTGTTTGCTTTTTAGTTCTTTAATGAATGTATAGATTAAAAACACAACAGCTACAGCAGCAAAAGGCTTCCAGTCTTTCATATCGGCAAAATCTATAATTCCTTCCCGATGATATCGAATAATAAGATTAACAAATTGTAATAAAATCCATGCAACCATTATTCCAAATAAGGGAGCCAAATATTTTTTCATACTTATGTTTAAAAAATAACAATTCAATTTTTTATATAATCCCAATCCGTATTTTATTGAAAAATATGGATTGGGATATGAAATTAATGAGCAAATGCCATCCACCAATTTTTATTATCCTTCATTTGATACTTCATTTCGTCAGCTATTGCACCTGCAACTTCTAATATAGCCCTTGTTATAGGGTAAAGTCCTCCAGATATTGACCTAACTTCCATCAAGTTAAGCTCACTTACTTCCAGTAATTCTAAATTTTTCATAGTTGTGATTATTAATAAAATAAATTGTTTATTTATAAGCTATTTCGAAGAGCTTCTCTTTTATTGTAACCTGCTTCTAATGCATCGACAGATTCGCCTCCACTTAAAAGAGCATCAAAAAGAATAGCCATTGCTAAACCAGCAAAAAACCAACCTCCATTAATAGTTGAGGTTTCATTCGTACCCATTTCCTCAACGCCCAAGGCGTTCAAATCTAATTTTTTCATAACGCAAAAATTTTAAAAGTTAATAAATTGTTTAATTTTGCGCCGGCTTACAAAGCCGACTACTTAACGGGCTTCCGGTTCTTGTTGCGCAACGGGTTCCGGTTGTCCGTTTCTTTTGAATAACTGTTCGAACGTTTATTCGCTACAAATGTAAAACATAGTTTCGTTACTTTTTACCGGATTCCGGCTTATTGTATGAAACACCGCTGTAAATGTGTGAAACACCCCCTTTCACTGTACGAGTTACCGTGTTCACTGTATAAACGACATCTTTTTTAGGTCTTCCATGTATTTTTTTGTAGGCCTGAACGCCACACTGCGGTCCAGTTGCACCGAGGGTTCGGTTCCTATTTTAAGCCGGGTAACAAATAAACGGTTTACCACCACGCTCCGGCTTATCCTTACCAATAAATCCGAATTAATATCCATCAAGGTGTTTTTCAGGTTTTTACAAACGATGTACTTTTCGTCCGTGCTGGTTTTTATATTGGTATAATCTCCGTCCGCTTTTAAATAGAGGATTTCGTCAACACATATTTTCGTCAATTCGTTTCTTCCGGTTTTTAAAAAAACATACTTTTTTTTCATTTTAGCATTATTATGATTCTCACTTATCCCAATTTTATTTTGGCAAATCACCAGAGTAGTTAAAGGCTTTGTTGATTTTTTTTACAAAAAAAATAAAAAAAACGAAAAAAAAAATTTTTCGGCCTGTTTTTTTTGAAATTTAACATATCGTGATACGATACATGTTAGAATCAGCCTCTCTCTTTCATCCTCTTTGGAACTGAGGACGAAAGCGAGAGTTATTTTTGCTGCTAACATTAATATTCTCCACCTGACAAATACTTGGTAAATATTCACATAAGATACTCAATATCAAATTTTAACCTAATTTTTAATGCTATTTTTCTGATTACAAATAGTTTATATTTTCATTATGTACTAAATTCTATCTTATAAAAAAATTATACTTTAGCTTAAAAATTATAATCATGAAAAAATTAATATTTCTTTTTTCTGCTATACTTATTTTATCAGCAGGGAAATTGTTTGCTCAGAAAAAGGCATTTACCATAGCCGATATATATAAAATAAAGTATGCAGGCCAGCCTGTTGTTTCCCCCGATGGTAATAAAATAGCATTTACCCTATCCAATTATGATATGAAAAAGGGCACTTCCAATACAAATATTTATATAATGAATACAAACGGTGGGGAAAAGAAAAAAATCACCAATAACAAATTTAGTAATTACAACCCGTTATGGTCCAGTGATGGCCAGACCATATATTATGTTTCTACCAAATCAAAAATTCCACAAGTGTATGCCTATTCTTTTCTTTCAGGTAAATCGAAAAAAATTACTAATTTTTCAATGGGTGTTTCTGCCCCTGTTTTATCACCAGATAATAAATTAATAGCTTTCGCATCAAAAGTTTATCCAAATTGTGGTGCCAACAGTAAGTGTAATAAAGA
>WGGC01000183.1 GCA_015491905.1 Bacteroidales bacterium
ACTTTACACCTCCCAAAAAAGAAGATCTCGTTGTTTATGAACTTTGGGTAAGTGATTTCACCAAAGCTCATACTTTTGATGCAATCATTGATACATTGGATTACCTGAAGAAATTGGGTGTAAATGCTATAGAGTTAATGCCGGTGAATGAATTTGAAGGAAACCTAAGCTGGGGCTATAATCCAAATTATTATTTTGCTGTTGATAAATATTATGGGCCAAGAAATACTTACAAAGCGTTTATAGATACGTGCCATGCCAATGGTATAGCTGTGATTATGGATGTGGTTTTAAATCATGCTATGGGGACTTGCCCTTTGGCTATGATGTACTGGAATGCGTCAAAAAACCAACCTGCGGCAAATAATCCATGGTTTAATGAAACCTCTCCAAACCCGGTTTATAGTTGGGGTAATGATTTTAATTATGATAGTCCGCAAACAATGAAATTTGCTGATAGTGTTACCAATTATTGGCTTACTGAATATAAAGTTGATGGTTTCAGATTTGACTTTGCTAAAGGGTTTACCAATACACCAGGTGATGGTTATGCATATGATCAGTCTAGAATAAACCATCTGGAACATATATATAACCACATGAAATCTTTTCATCCTAATGCAATAGATATTCTTGAACTATTTACTGCACAAAGTGAAGAAAAAGTATTAACAGATTATGGTATGATTGTATGGGGTAATGAAAATTATAATTATGGTCAGGCAACTATGGGATATAGTAGTGGATCTGATTTTTCTGGTATCTCTTATAAACAAAATGGATTTAGTAAACCCGGTTCTCTAATGGGATACATGGAAAGTCATGATGAAGAACGTTTGATGTATAAAAATGAAACTTATGGAAACTCAAACTCTTCAGGAAGTTATAATGTAAAGGATACTATTACCGGTTTGAAAAGAATGGAAATGGCCGGAGCGTTCTTTTTTACTGTTCCGGGTCCAAAAATGATTTGGATGTTTGGGGAGTTAGGTTATGATTATTCTATTAATTACTGTTCAAACGGAACTATCAATAATAACTGCAGAACAGATTTAAAACCTATTAGATGGGATTATTACAATCAGCCTGCCAGAAAAAAACTATATGAAGTCTGGTCTGCATTAATAAAATTGAAAAAAACTCAACCTGTTTTTAAAACTGCAAATTTTACAATGGATGTTTCATCATTGATAAAAAAAATACAGCTTAATGATAACTCTATGGATGTTACAATTATCGGTAATTTTGATGTTAATCCGGGTTCAATAAATCCAACTTTTCAAAAAGCGGGTTGGTGGTATGATTATTTTACCGGAGATTCTCTAAATGTAACTAATACTAATTCTAACATTTCGTTGCAACCCGGAGAATATCATTTATATACTTCTAAAAAGCTTTTAAGGCCTGATTTTGTTACCGGAGTTTCAAAAATAGTTAATCCTGATAATTTTTCAAAAATTAATATTTTTCCAAATCCTTCCTCGGCAAATAGTATGGCTGAAATGAAAGTTAAACTTTCTTCACCGGTAAAGAGTAGTAGAATCATTATTTATGATCTTACAGGAAGAAAAGTTAAAACGGTTTATCAGGGAAGTTTAAAAAAAGGTCAGAATATGATTAACCTTGATTTAAATGGCATAGGGCAGGGGCTATATATTGTAACTGTTCAAACTTTAAACAGAAGAATAGTATCTAAGTTAATTGTAAATTGACTGTAAATTTTAATTTAAAAGGGTAAATATAAATCCGGTTATTCTTTAGCCGGATTTTTTTATTGTAAAAAACAAAAAACCCCGGGATTCCGGGGTTTTTTGAATGGACAATTACAGCTTATCTCTCCACAAACCGTTACAGAACTTTATCGCCGGCTTGTGAGCGACTGAATCCTTAAAGAATTCAATGTAAATATCAGTATAAAAGCATCCAATTTTACCTCATGTCGTAATTTTTAATTAAAAATACAATCTATCGGCAGCAGTGTTTTATATGTTATCATATTTAAATCGTTTGCATATTGTTTTTTTAAAAAAAGAAAAATCCGGATTTTTTGTTTAAAATCCGGATTTTTCTTTCTTATATTCAGAATAAACTCCTTAAAAAGATGAGAAAAAAATAAAAAAAATTTAGTGTCTTAGCTTAAGTCGTTCCTCTTTCTATTAATTGTGTTTTTATAAGAAGATGCTCAGGTTTATAATCATGAGTATCATTCTTTATTCTTTTTAAAAGTAATTTAGTGGCTTTTTTTCCTAATTCAAATCCAAATTGATCAACGGTTGTTAGTTCAGGATCACATATAGAAGCACTTAAACTGTTTTCAAAGCCAACTACTTTAAGCTCATCAGGAATTGATATTCCAAGCTGCCTTGCAATCTTCATTGCTCCTAAAGCTGTCATGTCGTTTACTGTAAACAAACCATCCGGTTTGTCTCTTTTTTTAAATACACTTCTGGAAATTTTAATGGAATCTTGATAAGTATCACAAGAATAAACTAAATCACTGGTATATTTTAGTCCATGTTCTTCTAATGCATCTTTGTATCCTTTTAACCTGTTCTGACCTATTAATAAATGCTGTGGGGCCGAATAAATTGCTATTCGTTTACATCCTCGTTCGGCTAAATGACTAACAGCTTGAAAAGCCCCTGAATAATCATCAACAGAAACAGTATCGGCATGCATTGTCTTTACAATACGATCATAAAAAACAAGTGGAATTTCATTGTCAATTATTTGTTGAAAATGTGAAAAATCATGTGTTTCTTTTGAAAAAGAAATTAATAATCCATCAACCCTGTTTGATAAGACAGTTTGCGTATTTAAAACTTCCCGCATATATGATTCGTTGGATTGGAAAACCATCACATTATAATTGTTTTCATAGGCAACCTCTTCAATTCCATTTATAATAGTTGAAAAGAAATAGTGTTGTGTTTCAGGAATTAACAATCCAATTGTATTTGTTTTGCTGTTTTTTAGATTTAATGCAATTAAATTAGGTTTGTATCCTAACAGATTTGCCAATTCTTTAACAGCTTCTCTTGTTTTTAAACTGATGTCAGGATGATCCTTTAATGCTCTTGATATTGTGGAAACTGATAGACCTAATTTCTCAGCAATGTCTTTTATGGTTACTTGTTTTTTCATATGCTTTCTGAAAACGAAGTTAAATTAAATTGCAATAACTGGTGCAATTGTAAGAAAAAAAATATTCTTTTCCTAAAGAGAATAAAATTTTAATGTTTTTCTAAGATGATATAATCCCATGGTTTTATATTAAACGTTATGGAAGGATCAATATTAATCTTTTCTCCGGAGAAATAATTTTTAAATGTTCCCTGAATCTCAACATTCTCTAATTTAAATGATTGAGATTTATTGCTAAAATTAATAAGTACCACTATCTTATCATGATCTTTTTTTCTGTAGAAAGCAATAACAGGGGTATCCTGATTCTTTGATAGAGGCATCAATTTACCACCTTCCAGCCCGTTCCATAATGCATGATTTTTATATTTTAAATCATTCAATTTGGTATAAAAAGACTCGTAAGGTAGTTTTGTCCATATAATAGTATCTTTATCAAAAAAGCGTAATCTTTTGTTGTTTCCGGCTTCTTCCCCACCATATATTAAAGGCATACCAGGAACTGTATAATCATAAATTGTAAATGCCTTAAAAGCTTTTCCCAACCTTTGAAAAGCAGTGCCATTCCATGAATTTTCGTCATGATTTGAGGTGAAATACATTCTGAAAACATTTGGGCCAAATGTGGCATCTTCCCATTTAAAATAATTCCATATATCTGTTGCCGGCTTTTTACCTTGTGCTATATCGTTCATTAAATGAAGCATTTTCCAGGTATAATTCATATCAAAAGCCTTTTGCATTAATGCAAAGTTATCTTCATCTTCAGCCAACATAAAAACAGGCTTTAATTTTTCCAGCTCTTTCCGTGTATGATTCCAAAAGTCTACAGGCACCATTCCGGCAACATCACAACGGTAACCATCAATATCAGCTTTTTTAATCCAAAATTCCATGGCATTGGTCATGGCTTTACGCATATTCTTATTCTTGTAGTTTAGCTGTATAACATCAGTCCAGTCAAAAGGAGAAACAAAATCTCCTTTTTTATTGTGGACATACCAGTCAGGATGTTCATTAACCCATACATTATCCCATGATGTGTGGTTTGCTACCCAATCAAGAATAACTTTCATTCCCCTTTTATGTGCATCTTTTACCAAAGAAATAAGATCGTCCATAGTGCCGAAATTGGGATTTACAGCTTCATAATTTTGTACAGAATAATAACTTCCCAACTTTCCTTTTCTGTTTTTTTTACCAATAGGATAAATGGGCATTAACCACAATATTTTTACTCCCATTTTTTCTAACCTGGGCAAGTGCTTTTGAAAGGCTTTAAAGGTTCCTACTGCAGTATATTGTCTTATGTTTACTTCATATATGTTTGCTCTATAGCTCCATTCGGGATGCTTTACTTGTGTTATTACAGGTAATTTAACACTCATTTTATTTTCTCCTTTAGTTTGTGCGTTTATAGTTACGGCCATTAAAAAAATGGCAATAAAAACCAGCGAAACTATTGAAAATTTCTTTATGTTCATATTAATTTTTTTTCCAGGTTATTGTTATACTTGAAGTTGAATTTGGCAAAGTTAAGGAAAATAAATTTTGAATAGGCTTGATGTAATTACTTAAATAAAATGTAGAAATAGCGGAGTCTTTTTTTATGGGTTTATTATTTAGCATAATATCTTTTAAGCCAGAATTAAAACCATGAAAGATAATTCTGATGAATTTATATTTAGAATTAATTTCACCTTCAGGTTTGGATAATATAAGTTGATTTTTTATTCCTTTATAGATTATTTGTCGTTTATAATATTTATTTTTTAAATATTCATAGGAAACCCCATCATCTTCATAATATGTATATGAACCTTTATTACCGTTGTAAAGATGTAATTCCAGTGTGTCGCCTTGGTTTTCTCCTGTGTTTTGTACTAGTTTTTGTATAGGAATGATAGCTCCTTCTTTTATAAAAACAGGTAGTTTATTTAAAGGTGCTTCAACAAGTTTTGTTTGCTTACCTTTTACTTTTTTATCTGTATAAAATGAATACCATATTCCTTTTGGAAAATAAACTTCTGTTGATTGTTGTGTGCTTTTTACAGGAATTACCATAATGGAAGGTCCAAAAAGATATTGATTTTCAAAAGGCTCTTTATAAATATTTTCATCATAAGTATAATCAATACTCAGACTACGTTGAACTGGCATTCCGTTTTCTGATGATTCATAAAATGAAGAATATATATAGGGGAGCAAATGATATCTTAGGTTTATTGCTTTTTTTGCAAGTTTTTGTACGTATTCTCCATACGACCATGGTTCAGACCTCATGGTGTTTATGGCAGAATGTACCCTGAAAAATGGCGAAAAGGATGCAATAGAAATCCATCTGGCAAATAAATCCTGTGTTGCATTACCCCCAAACCCTCCTGTATCATAACCTGAAAAAGCTACTCCGGAAAGCCCAAAACTGTTTACTAACCGGATTCCAAGCAACATATTATCATCTGTTGCCTGATTGTCGCCTGTCCATATTGCAGTATACCTTTGCAGTCCGGCATATCCTGATCGTGTTAACACCAATGGTCTTTGGCCATCCATTAGTTTTTTTACTCCCTCAAAAGTGGACCTTGCCATTTGCATGCCGTAAATGTTTTTCCCTTTTAAATACGAAACTGGATGGCCATCATAATTCATTTGAACAATTTCGGGAACTTCTTTTCCCCATACAGCAATTTCATTCATATCATTCCAAAAACCTGTGACTCCTTCAGATACCAGTTTGCTAAATTGTCTTCCCCACCATACACGTGCTTTTGGTAAAGTAAAATCAGGGAAATTACACCATCCAGGCCATACCTCTCCGGAATAATCGGTTCCATCAGGGTATTTAATGAAAATATTTTGTTTAATTCCTTCGTCATAAATAGCATATCCCTTTTGTATTTTAACACCCGGGTCAATTATTACAGCAGTATGAATTCCCATTTTTTTCAACTTACTAATCATTTTTGTCGGGTGAGGAAAAGTCTCTTTATTCCATGTAAAAACTTTGTAATCATCCATATAAGCAATATCGAGGTAAATAACATCTAATGGTATATGCTTATTGCGAAAATTTTGTGCAATGCTAATCACTTCTTTATCGGGAGTATAACTCCATCTGCTTTGCTGAAATCCTAAACTCCATATAGGAGGCATCTTCATCCTTCCTGTTAAATAAGTGTAATTCTTAATAATGTTTGATAGGGAAGAGCCATATATAAAGTAATAATCAAGCTGGTTATCGTTTACTGTAAAATAAGAAAATCTGTTGTTGCCGGCACCAAAGTTAAATTTACTTTTTGAAGTGTTATCAACAAAAATCCCATAAGAAAGTTTATCATGAACTCCGATATAAAATGGAATACTTGAATATAAAGGATCACTCCAGTTTTCATAATGAGGGTTATCTGTATTCCAGTTTGTATATGCGTTTCCTCTCCTGTTTAATGGGCCTGTTTTTTCTCCGAGACCAAGAAATTTTTCATCAGAAAACAATTTTTTAAATGCAGATATTTGTCCCGATTGCCAATAAGTACCTATGGGGTCATCCTGATTAATTATATTGCCGTTCTTGTTTTTAAAGGTAAAGCGAAGTGGTTTTTTATTTATTTCCAGAATCATAGAATCGGTTTTAATCCAATATGTTGAATTATTTTCTTTTATATTATAATTTACTTTTTCAGGTTTAATAATTACAGCATAAGAATGATTCTTAATATGTTCCCCCTTCCAAATTGATAACTTTAGAATATTGGAGGAATAAATGGTTACTTCCGCCGTACCGTTATTGGTTAAAAAAGTAAATTTTTGCCCTTTATGTTCTGTTTTTATTAAATCCCCCAGGCTGTTACCGGAATGTTGTGCCATAGCTATTAATGTTGTTGAAAATAAAATAAAAAGTAAAAATATTTTTTTCATGTGTTTATAATTTTATAAATAATTTATATCAATGGTGGCCTCTGGTTGTTAATTATTAAATGAACTTAATTATCAGTATATAAAACAATGCTATAATATACAAATTTAACGGTAAAACTAAATTATTGAATTATTTTCTCCTGAAGATTTAAAAATTTCGTAAAGAATAGGTTATTTTTGTTTTAAATATTAAAAATGGAAGTAGTCCGATTTGAAAATATATCCAAATCTTATAATCATGAGTTTGCATTAAGAAATGTAAATTTTAGTATATCCGATAATGAAATTGTTGGTTTGTTAGGCCCAAATGGTGCAGGTAAAAGTACACTTATGAAAGTTCTTACCGGTTATTTGGTTCCTGATGAGGGAAGTGTATTTGTTTTTGGAAAAGATTTAAATAAAAGTGGTTTGGAAGCCCGAAAAAATATTGGTTATCTTCCGGAAAATAATCCCCTTTATTTGGAAATGTATGTACATGAATATCTTGAATATGTTTTGAAATTTTATTCTAACCATAGTGGTATCAAGATTAAAGTAAATGATGTAATTAGAGATACGGGTTTGGAGGATGTTAAATATAAAAGAATAATAAATTTATCAAAAGGTTACCGCCAGCGGGTGGGACTTGCACAGGCTTTAGTGCATGATCCACAAATTCTTGTTCTCGATGAACCTACCTCCGGTCTTGATCCAAATCAGTTAACCGGGATTAGGGAATTAATAAAAGAATTAGGTAAAAAGAAAACAATTTTGCTTTCTACTCATGTAATGCAGGAGGTTGAGGCAATGTGTGACAGGGTTATTATTATTAATAATGGTAATGTTATTGCTGATCAAACTGTGAAAAATTTGATTGCCACTGCCGGTAAAAAAAGATTCTTACTTATTTTAAAGGAAAAAATTGAAGCTGAATTGCTTATTAATATACCTGGAGTTATTGACGTAAAAAGAAAAACAGATACTGAATGGATGCTGGAATCGGAACAAGATATCAGGGAGGCTGTTTTTAAAAAAATTGTTGAAAATAAATTAAATATTTTAACTCTTTCTGAAATAAATAAAAGTCTGGAGCAGATTTATAGAGATTATACAGAATAATTAAGCAAGTTCTTATATTAGATATTAATAGTTTTATAAAACACCTTTTGCAAAAAATTTGTATATTTGCATCGTTTTCCAATGGGAAAAATTTGTGGATGGATTTGATTGATTGCAACCACGGTATAAAAAAAATGCTAAAACAATTTGCCTGCCAATCAACCAAATTTCCTTTCTTATTATATTTTGGTGTTTAATAAAAAATTAAAGTTATGGCTTATTTATTTACTTCGGAATCTGTTTCCGAAGGCCATCCTGATAAAGTATCAGATCAAATTTCTGATGCAGTTTTGGATGAAATGTTGAGACAAGATCCTGAGTCAAAGGTAGCATGTGAAACTCTTGTTAGTACAGGTCTTGTAGTTATTTCAGGAGAAGTGAAAACCCGTGCATGGGTTGATTTGCAACATATTGCAAGAGAGACAATTGGTAATATTGGTTATAACAGTGCTGAATATCAGTTTGATAATAAATCTGCCGCTGTATTATCTGCTTTGCATGAACAGTCGCCGGATATTAATCAGGGCGTTGAAAGAAGTCAGGAAGAAGATCAGGGTGCAGGAGATCAGGGCATGATGTTTGGTTATGCTACCAATGAAACTAATAATTTTATGCCTCTTTCCATTGAATTGGCACACGATTTACTTTATGAGTTATCTCTTATACGAAAAAAAGGTGAGGTCATGAACTATTTAAGGCCGGATTCTAAATCACAGGTTACCCTTGAATATGATGATAATAACAATCCGGTAAAAATTGATACTCTTGTTATATCAACACAACATGATGATTTTGCTACTGAAAAGAAGATGCAAGATACAATTACCGCTGATATTGAAAAATATCTTATCCCCAAAGTAAAGAAAAAATATCCTGATACACTATTTGAAGGATATCGTCTTTTGGTGAACCCCACAGGAAAATTTGTTATTGGAGGCCCTCATGGTGATACCGGTTTAACAGGTAGAAAAATTATTGTTGATACTTATGGTGGCCATGGTGCTCATGGCGGAGGTGCATTTTCAGGAAAAGACTCTTCGAAAGTGGATCGTTCAGCAGCATATGCAACCAGACATATTGCAAAAAATCTTGTTGCAGCCGGCGTTGCTGATAAAGTTCTTGTTCAGGTTGCATATGCTATTGGTGTGAGCCAGCCCGTTGGTTTATACGTTAATACTTATGGAACAGCAAAAGTTAAAAATCAGGATGGGAAAATTCTTAATGACGGTGAAATAGCTAAAATTATTGAAGGTATTTTTGATATGAGACCTTTTGCTATCATTAAAAGATTCGGACTTAAAAATCCAATTTTTGAAAAAACCGCTTCTTATGGTCATTTTGGAAGGGACGTATTTACACAAGTTGAAGAGGTTTTTTATGAAGATGAAAATACTACTTTTAAAGAGGAACGCAATGGAAAAAAGGTTTTTCAAAAACCTATTAAATACTTTGGTTGGGAAGAGCTTGATTATGTTGAAAATGTGAAAAAAGCCTTTCGACTATAGGATCTATTACCTTAAATTTAACTATAAAAAAGAAGCCGTCTCAATAATTAAATTGGGGCGGTTTTTTTATTTTTTATTGATGACGATAATTTTTCGGTAAATTTAATTTCAGGCATAAAGTTACCCTTTCTTAGGCACTTTTCTTTCTTAAATTGTGGGCTAATGCGTGTAATCCGAACTCTAATTCTGCTTTCTCTATTCCTTTGTGGGTAAACCGTTTAAAGTTTCGGTTGGATTTTATGTGTGCAAATA
>WGGC01000184.1 GCA_015491905.1 Bacteroidales bacterium
TCTATTAATAGGTGGAGCTACCACATCGGTTATTCATACTGCTGTTAAAATCGCCCCCGGATATAATCAACCTGTTATTCATGTAAAAGATGCTTCTAAAGTTACAGGAGTTTTAAGTAAACTGTTTTCTGAAAAAGAACATGATAAGTTTATTAATGAAATAAGAGAATCTTATAATAATTTGAGAGAACAACATTTTGGAAGAAAAAAACAGAAAGAATATATTAGTTTAAAAAGCGCCAGAGAAAACAGGTATAAAGGCGAGTGGAATGAGAATATTATTTTCAAGCCAAATCAATTGGGTAATTTTTACTTGAATGACTATCCGCTGGAGAGTCTAAGACCTTATATTGATTGGACTTTTTTCTTTCATTCGTGGAAAATGAATGGGAAATATCCTGCAATATTTAAAGACCCTGTTAAAGGAGAGGAGGCTAAAAAACTTTTTGATGAAGCAAACGAATTATTGGACAAAATTATTGATGAAAAATGGCTCACTGCAGAAGGTGTTTATGGTATTTATCCCGCTAATGCTGAAGATGATGGCGTTAATATTTTAAAAAATGATAATGAAAAAATTCGATTTGAATTTTTGAGAAATCAGGAAAAAAAGAAAATTGACTATCCCAATTTATGTTTATCAGATTTTATAGCACCTCAAGAAACAGGTATTACTGATTATATTGGCTTTTTTGCTGTCAGCACAGGATTTGGTATAGAAAAACATCTGGAAAAATTTGAAAAAAATAATGATGATTTTAATGCTATTATGTTAAAAGTAATGGCTGACAGGCTGGCGGAAGCTTTTGCTGAACATCTACACGAAAGAATAAGGAAAGAATTTTGGGGATATGCTCCCGACGAAGACTTAACCCTTGAGGAGATTCTGAAAGAAAAATATCAGGGAATAAGGCCTGCTCCCGGATATCCTGCTTGTCCGGAGCATTCAGAAAAAGATAAAATATTTGATTTGCTAAAAGTAACTGAAAAAACCGGTATCCGTTTAACAGAAAATTATGCAATGTATCCGGCAGCAGCTGTTAGCGGATATCTGTTTGCACATCCCGACTCCCAGTATTTTAATGTTGGCAAACTTTTAAATGATCAGATTGAAGATTATGCCAAACGAAAAGGAATGTCTGTAGAAAAAATAAAAAGACTTTTAAATACAAACCTGGTTGAATAAAAAAATATTTACAAATGCAAGAATTAAAAATTACAGAATATATAAAAAAATCAAATGATACATTATTTTCATTTGAGCTTTTACCTCCCTTAAAAGGTCAAAACTTCGACTCGATTCAACATACCATCGACCCGTTGTTAGAATTTAACCCGGCATTTATAAATATTACCTACCATCAGGAAGAAACAGTATATGAAAATGCCGGAAATGGATTGATTCGAAAAAAAATAGTCAGGAAACGACCGGGAACAGTTGGTATTTCAGCGGCTATTAAATTTAGATATGGAATCCCTGTTGTTCCTCATATAATATGCGGGGGGTTTACTCGTGAAGAAACGGAAAATGCATTGATAGACTTAAATTTTCTGGGGATTCAAAACCTGTTGGTGGTTAGAGGTGATCCACAACCCGGTCAACGTAGCTTTATTCCTGAACAAGATGGCAATCAACATGCCATTGAACTTGTAGAACAAATAAACCGCTTAAATAATGGATTTTATCAGGAAAATGATCTGAAAAATACTACTTCTACTAATTTTTGTATCGGCGTTGCAGGTTATCCGGAAAAACATGCAGAATCACCTAATAAAGAAAGTGATTTACATTTCTTAAAAAAGAAAATAGAAGCAGGAGCCTCTTATGTTGTTACTCAAATGTTTTTTGATAATAAAAAATATTTTGATTTTGTTAAAGATTGCCGGTCAAGAGGAATAAACGTGCCTATTATCCCGGGGCTAAAACCTATATCAACGCTTTCCCAATTAACGGCTATTCCAAAAACTTTTAATGTGGATTTGCCTGAAACCCTGGTAAAAGAAGTTTTAAAATGTAAAAATAAAGAACAAATAAAACAAGTTGGAATTGAATGGGCTATTCAACAATCTAAAGAATTAAAGGCTGCAGGTGTTCCTGTTTTACATTATTATACTATGGGAAAGGCAGATAATATTTACCGGATTGCTAAGAATGTTTTTTAAAGAAATGTTAAACTTTATTATGTTAAAATATTTTAAATCAATGTGTTAAAATGTGTTAAAATTGTTTTTTTAATTTTATATGATACTAATTTTACCTCATATTAATTAAAAAAAGGAGGATAACATGAAAACAAAAAATTCTTTTATAGCGGTTTTTACAGCTTCTGCTTTAATTCTTGGTGGATTGACATCTTGTAATACGCCAAATAACCAAAAAGCTAATAAAAAAGTTGAAAAAACAATTTCTCAAAAAAAAATAACAAAACCTGATACATTATATCTTTCTAAAAAAGATTTAAATAATAAGGTTCAAATAAAAGCTCAGAAAGAGATACAAAAACAAATGAGCAAATTTGTTAAAGAAGCTGTTGTTACTTTAAACCAAACAGGTACAGCATTAAAAGATTTACAGGCAAAAAAAATTAAAGCAGCACAAATAGCTTTAAGAACTGCAGATAAAAATGTAACTGTATTATTGAAAAAACAACCGGAATTGGGATTGGTACCTGTTGATGTGTCAGTCCAGACACAAGACTTGGTTACAGGGATAAATCAGGTTAATCAAATTACTAAACTTGCAAAAGAAGCGATGAATGCCGGAAATTATCAGGCTGCTGCTGTTTTGTTAAATCAATTGAAAAGTGAAATAGATCTTAGCGTTGTTAATTTGCCTCTGGGAACTTTTCCTCAGGGAATTAAATTAGCCGAAAAACAATTAAACCAAAAACAAACTAAATTAGCAGAAGAAACACTGTTTGGCTTACTAAACTCTTTGGAAGTAAACCAGGTAATTATGCCTATTCCTGTATTAAAAGCACAAGCGTTTCTAAGCGCGGCTAAACAAGAGTTTAATATGAAAACCCCTAATCAAAAGAAGGTTTTAAATTTATTGGAAAATGCCGATTACCAATTACAACTTGCACAAGCTATGGGATATGGTAATTTTTCAGCAGAATATACTTCTTTGTCAAACGGAATTAAACAAATTGAAAAGCTGGTTAAAAGCGGCAAAGCAACACCGGAGCATTTCAAACAAATTGAAAACAAATTGAATGTATTTAAAAACAAAATAGTACAGAGTAAGAAAAAATAAAAAGATTCGATTAAAACGTGAAAAACCTTCCGAATTATCTACTAATTCAGGAAGGTTTTTTTATTAAATAATTTATGTATTTTTGTTTTAATTGAGTAGTCATTTTTTTTAGAACTTCTATTATTATTACCACATATAATGAAAATAATCGATCGGTTTCAGATTCCTAAAAAACAATTTGCTGTATTAATAGATCCGGATAAACTATCTGATGATCAGTTTGAAAATATTGGTAAATTATCACAAAAAGCAGGTGTTAATTTTTTATTTGTAGGGGGAAGTCTTTTAACAAGCGACACCTTATTCAGAAGTATAAAAATATTAAAAGAAAATTGTAATATCCCTGTAGTTTTATTTCCCGGAAATACCTATCAGGTTAGCAGGAATGCAGATGCCCTTTTGTTTCTGTCATTAATTTCAGGAAGAAATCCGGATATGTTAATTGGGATGCATGTTATTTCTGCCCCGTATATTAAATTAAGCGGTGTTGAAACAGTTCCGACGGGTTATATGTTAATTGACAGCGGAAAACCAACCTCTGTTACATATATGAGCAATTCTTTGCCAATACCACATGACAAAAATGATATTGCAGCTTGTACAGCTATGGCAGGTGAGATGCTGGGGTTAAGGGTAATTTTTATGGATGCCGGAAGTGGTGCGGGAGTTACAATTTCTGAAGATATGGTTAGGTTTGTAAAATCATCTATTGAAATTCCGTTAATTGTGGGTGGTGGTATTAAAACACCGAAAAAAGCCCGCCAAATATTAGAAGCCGGTGCCGATACTATTGTTGTTGGAAATCATTTTGAAAAAAATCCGGAAGATATCTTTTTATTTATGGATGAAGTTCATCATCAAAATATATAAAAACAGAAAAAAATAACAGAGACTATTTAATTCACTTAAAAAAATATTACGAAATAAATATTCATTTTTTGAAATATTCATTTCGTAATACTATTTCGATAAGATAATTTAAATCCGGTTGTTCTATCCGGCTTGTAAATCTTTTGCTCCGGGTAATAAACCATCCAGTTTTGAAGGATCATGAATTAAAACAGGAATATGCTGCGGGCATATCCAATAATTCTGTCCTTTAAAATCAACCTGAACCAAAGGAACCTGATCCTCACCTCTTTGGCAAAATAAACACTGTTTTTTATTTAATTCTTCCATAAGTTTTATGAATTGAATAATGAATAATATTGAGTTTACAAAAGTCGGAAAAAAAAAGCTAAATATTTATTTATTTTGGTAAATGTTTACTTAATAATTTTGTTTTGCTTATAACAGTTTTCTATTATCTTAGTTCTGAATGTACTGCCATTAATTATATTTTTAAAATAGTGTTATGTAGTTTATAATATTAACTCAATAAATAAAGTTTAATTAATGAATTGTTTCAAACATCTAAAGTAAAATAATGAAGCTATTATTTTTAATCTAAATAGCTGTTAATGTTATCCTAAGCATATTTAACGCTGCCAAAGCAGCTCTGCGTATATTCCGTCCACGATGTTCACCAAAATGGAATATTTTTGACTTCACACCAGCCGGTCCGGCAAGGGCAATCCATGTAGTTCCCACAGGTTTTTCATCTGTTCCACCATCAGGACCTGCAATTCCTGAAATAGCCATTGCATAATCGACACCTAAATTTTTCCTTGCCCCTATTGCCATTTCCTCAACAACTTGTCGGCTAACTGCACCATATTTTATTAAACTTTGCTCTTTTACATCTAATTGTTTTATTTTTATCTCATTAGCATAAGAAATAATTCCTCCTTTAAAATAGGCCGAACTACCCGGAATACTGGTGATAAGATGTGAAAGATAACCTCCCGTACAACTTTCTGCTGTTCCTGCTATTTTATTTTTTTCTTTCAACAATTCCCCAATAACTTCTTCTAAAGAAATTTCATCAAAACCATATATAACTTTTGGAATTATCTTTTTAAGTCTTTCTATAAGTATGTCTATTTCATTTTTCAGTTTTTCTTTATTATCTCCATGAGCAGATAATCGTAATCTTACAATCCCGGGTTGAGGTAAGTAGGCAAGTTTTATATAATCCGGTAACGAATCTTCCCAGTCCTTAATCTTTTCAGCTAAATATGATTCGCCCCAGCCTGTGGTCATAATTGTTTTATTAACAATTGCCTCCATTTTATATTTTTTTTGCAACATAGGTATTACCTGTTCTTTTAATAAAGCCTGCATTTCAAAAGGAACCCCCGGCATTGAAACAATAACTTTTCCATTATCTTCAAACCACATTCCAGGAGCTGTACCATTTACATTAAGTAATGGTATGCATTTATCAGGCACTAATGCTTGTTGCTTATTTACTTCTGAAACATTAAAATTTCTGGCAGCAAAAATCTTTTTAACGTTTTCATATGTAGGCTTATGAAAAATTAATTGTGAATGGAAATATTCAGCTAGAGTCTTTTTTGTAATATCATCTTTTGTCGGACCCAGTCCTCCGGAAATTAATATCACATCAGCTCTTTCTTTTGCTTGATCTAACGACTTTTTTATTTGAACTTCATCATCAGCTATACCGGTAATCTGTATAACTTTTATACCGGCATTACTTAATTCCGATGCCATCCAGGAGGCGTTTGTATTAACAACCTGTCCAATTAGTAATTCATCACCAATATTTATTATTTCAGCTTTCATTTATTTTAATTATATAAATTTTTATCCAATTACAATAGTATGAAAAATAATATTAAATGCTTATTTTATTTGTGTATTCCTTTCCTAAAAGTAAAATATTTAAGTTAAGGTACATACAGAATAAAATTCTTTTTCAATAGAAGTTTTTTCTGAAAATAAATTTGTTTTTGTATGTTTTTAGAAATATATAAGATAAAAATGTAAGTTTATGCTCTAAACAAATAAAAATATAATGAATAGCAACAGATTCATTTCATGATTATTATTTTTTAACTTTGCAAAGGTAAATGAATAAATGGAGAGTTATGGAAATGAAAAAGTCAGAATTAGTTTTAAATACAGATGGAAGTATTTATCATTTAAAATTAAATCCCGGAGATGTTGCTGAAACAATTTTACTCGTTGGCGACCCCGGAAGAGCAAACCTTATATCTACTTATTTTGATAAAATAGAATATCAGGGACAAAATCGTGAAATAAATACCTATACAGGAACATATAATGGAAAAAGGTTGACAGTTATGTCAACAGGAATGGGTACTGATAATATTGAAATTGTAGTAAATGAGTTGGATGCTCTTTTTAATATTGATTTTAAAACAAAACAACCTAAAGAAGATAAAACCTCTTTAAACCTTATTCGTATTGGTACCTCCGGGGCACTACAAGCAGAAATAGGGGTTGTCGAGTCTTATGTGGTATCTGCTTTTAGTATTGGATTAGATGGTTTGGTATATTTTTACGAAGATGGTCCTCATGTTCTTGATGATAAGATGACAAATGATTTCATTAAATATATGGATTGGGATATAAGGTTGCCACAACCTTATGCCATTAAAGGTTCAGATTATTTATTGGAAAAATTAGGCTTTGGATGGACCAAAGGTATAACGTTAACAGCACCGGGATTTTATGCCCCTCAAGGCCGTGAATTAAGACTAAAAGTTCATGATAAAACAATTATTGACAGAGCAAGGCTTTTTGCTGCAGAAGGTTTTAAAATAACTAATTTTGAGATGGAAACATCTGCATTATATTCCTTATCTGCTATGCTGGGTCATGAAGCAATGACTGTTTGTGATATTATTGCCAATAGAATATCAGATGATTTTAATCCTAATTATAAGAGCAGCATGAAAAACCTTATTCAACAAATGCTTGATCGCGTAAGTATAATATAAATTATAAAATTTTATAATAAAAGGGTCAAAATATTAAAGATATTTTGACCCTTTTATTATTATTGATATATCCGTTCGCAAAAACTTTCCAATACAGGAAATATTTTTTCCGGAGCTTCTATAAAACCCATATGCCCTACATGATCTAAAATAATAGCTTCAGTATTTTTAGGCAAACTCATTTGTCGCATAATTTCATCTAAAGAAATCCGTGAGTCTTGTTTGCCAACAACAAAGAAAACAGGAATATGAATGTTTTTTAGTAATTCTTTACCATCAATTCTTTCAGCCATTCCTGCTAATGCAGCAACTACACCTTCTTTTGGTGCTTCAATAGACTGTTTTCTTAATTGTGAAATCCTGTCAGAGAATTTATTTATATTCTCAGGAGCAAAAAGTGATGGAATAAATTTAGTTATGTAGTCTGCATGCTGAGAAATAGCAATTTCAATGGCTCTTTTTCTGTTTTCTCTACCTTCAGGTGTGTCAGCGGCTACTTGTGAATGAAAAAATACAATTCCTGATACGGCATCCTGATATTTTTCAGTAAAAGCGACTGTTACATAACCACCCATTGAATGTCCTATTAAAATGCCTTTTTCAGTATTTTCATTTTCCATGACTGCCTTTACGGCATCAGCCATAAACTCCATGGTATGAACCTTGCCATAAACAGAAGATTTTCCAAATCCCGGCAAATCAATTGCAATTAATTTATATTTTTCTTTACATTGCAAAATCAATTCGTCCCATATATGGTGATTCTCTAAAAATCCATGTATTAAAACAATAGCCGGCCCACTGCCGCTAACTTCATAAAAAATATTTTTATTATTCCACTTTATCTGCTTTTCCATTTTCTACATTTTTATAAATCGATATTCATGCAAATTTAAGTAATCAAAGAATAAAAAGAAATTATTTCTTGAGAATAAAATATGTTGTTATTTAACACATTTCATTTTAATAATAAAATATACAGATGAAAGAATTATTACCATAAAAATGGAAAAAAAAGGAATAAAACCGTAATGTTTTATTAACCATCCCCCGGCTAATGGAAATAGTGCAGGAAGTATATTGCCTGCTCCGGCAATACCTGTATAAAGAGCTCTGTTTGCTGTTCCTGAAATTTCCAGTAAAACACCATTCATAGAAATACTATAGGCAGTAAAAATAATTCCTCCAATAAAAAAAACAATTCCTAGAGAATATACCTGAATAGGTATTAATAATATTAAAGGTGTTATAATTGCCAGTGAAGCTCCAATATAAAGCAGTACCTTGTATTTGTATTTTCCTGACAGAAAGAATAAGATAAAACCTGTTATTACACTTCCTGTTATTTTTAAAACTAAAAACCATCCGGTTACATTACTTTGAGTATGATAATACTCTTTTCCAAATAAAATAATAAAAGGCAGAAGCGAAATGCTTATTCCCATGGTATTAATAAATCCCAGAAAATATTTTAGTTTTGGGTTTTTTGTCCACTCATCACGCATTAACCGGAAAAAATGGACGGGGTTTTTTATGCGTAGTTTTGACGGGGTAACTTCTTTTATATTCCAAAACCCTAAAGAAGCAATAAACAATGCGCCAAAAGCAATAAGAAACATATAACCATAATTATCAGGATAACTTGTAATGTTTAGTATTTTTTTTGCAGCAAAAGCGGAAAAAATCAGAATGATTCCATTAATAACCTGTCTGACAGAAAAAAAGGGCTTTCTTGATTCATTTAAAATAGATTTTCCCAAAATATCTGTGTACCCTACATTGGCAAAAGCCCCGCTGAAAGAGAAAATACTTATTAAAATAAAAATCAACCATATTATAAGTGAATGACTTAAATTATCAGAATAAAATAACATTAAACCCATTCCCAGTAAAGCTAAAATTCTTGCATTAATACCTGAAAGAAGAAACTTCTTTTTATAGTGATAGTTACTAATAAAAGGAGCAAAGAAAATTTGAGTAAAACTAGATCCGCCTACCATAATAGCTGTTAATATTCCAATTTGTACAGCCGTTCCTCCGGCATCAACCAACATTGACGGAATAACAGTATCTACATCCATAAATGGACGCGATAAAGCCAAAAAACCTGCATGCCATAAAAAAGCGTAAAAGTTTCGTTTTGATATTTTTGGTGTTAATGACATGACCTATTTGTTAAGCGACAAAGGTATTTAAGTTTTTAGAATATATAAGAGTAATAAAATGCTTGTTACACATTAGTAAAAAAGAAAGCCCCCGAATAACGGAGGCTGTTGTTGCCCGACCAGGGTTCGAACCTGGACTCTTCTGATTCAGAGTCAGACGTGTTGCCAATTACACCATCGGGCAATGCGGCCGCAAAATTAACAATTTCTTTTTGAAAATTAACAATTTCTTTTAATTAAAATTCAAGATTTTGAGGTGTCCTTGGAAATGGAATAACATCTCTAATATTAGTCATTCCCGTTAAGAACAATATTAACCGCTCAAAACCAAGACCAAAGCCAGAATGGGGTACTGTTCCGAATTTACGTGTTTCAAGATACCACCACATCGACGATTCGGGAATATTTAATGCTTTAATTTTAGCTTGTAATTTTTCAAAATTTTCTTCACGTTGCGAGCCCCCAATAATTTCTCCTATTTGAGGAAACAATACATCCATAGCACGAACTGTTTTACCGTCTTCGTTTTGTTTCATATAAAAGGCTTTAATAGAAGATGGATAATCAGTAAGAATAACAGGACGTTTAAAATGTTTCTCAACAAGATATCTTTCATGTTCTGATTGTAAATCAGCTCCCCATTCCTCAATAATGTACTGAAAGCGTTTCTTTTTATTGGGCTTGCTGTTTTTTAAAATTTTAATAGCTTCAGTATAAGTTATTCTAATAAAAGGTTCAGCAAGTATAAAATTTAACTTTTCAATGAGCTCCATAGAACGTTCGTCAGCTTTTTTGTTTTTTTCCTCTTCTTGCTGTCTTTTGCTTAAAAATTCCAGGTCATCCATGCAATTATCCAAAGCATATTTTATAACATATTTCAACATTTCTTCAGCTAAATCGGCATTATCATCTAAATCATAAAAAGCCATTTCCGGTTCAATCATCCAGAATTCAGCTAAATGTCTTGTGGTATTTGAGTTTTCTGCACGAAATGTGGGGCCAAAAGTATAAATCTTTGACAAAGCCAGCGCTGCCAGTTCTCCTTCCAATTGGCCTGAAACGGTTAGATTAGCAGGCTTACCAAAGAAATCTTTTTTGTAATCTACTTTTCCTTCGTCATTTTTTGGGATATTTTCCAGATTTAATGTTGTTACCTGAAACATTTCTCCGGCACCTTCGGCATCCGAACCTGTGATAATTGGAGTGTGGATGTTGTAAAAATTCCTTTCGTTAAAAAACTGATGAATGGCAAATATCATTGCATGACGGACCCGGGCAATAGCACTAAATGTGTTTGTACGAAACCGTAAGTGTGCTTTTTCTCTTAAAAACTCTAAACTATGCTTTTTAGGCTGTAAGGGATATTCCTCCGGATTTGCTTCCCCCAGAATTTCAATATTTTTTGCATTTATTTCTACCTTTTGGCCTTTCCCCAATGACTCTGTCAATATTCCATCAACAGATAATGATGCTCCGGAATGTATTCGCTCCAATATATCTTTGTTCTGGTCGTTAATTTCTACAACAACTTGTACATTTTTTAACGTACTACCATCGTTTAAAGCAATAAATGCCACATTTTTACTGGCCCTTTTTGTCCTAACCCAACCTTTTACATTAATAAGCTGCCCAAAATCAGTCCTTTGCAAAAGTATTTTGATTTCTGTTCTTCTCACAATATTTATTTTAAATTTGAGTCTGCAAAAAAACTAAATTTCAGGGAACTATAATATATTTTGAGCATATTTTTTTATTGAATTGGAAATAAATAAAAAATTTGTTAACAAAGAGTGTGAATAAACTTAATAACCAAAACCATGCCAATTTAATTATATTGCTACATTTGTATAAATAAAAACACAACATAATAAATTCATGTTACGGCAAAGGTTACAACAAAAATTACTTCAGAAACTTTCCCCTCAGCAAATTTTACTGATGAAATTATTGCAAGTGCCTGCCATGGAGCTTGAACAAAGAATAAAACAGGAAATTGAAGATAACCCTGCATTGGAAGCTGAGGGTCTTGACGATCATCAAACTGATGAAATGATGAATGATGATACCCCTAACGATGAGAAGAATGATAATGATGACTATGACGAAAATATTTCTGATGACTTTGATGTTGATGATTATTATAAAGGAGAAGATGAGATTCCTGAATATAAATTGCAAACAAACAACAAAGGGCGTGATGATGATCAAAAAGATATTCCTTTTTCAATAGGCGTTACTTTTCACGAGTTTTTAAAACAACAACTTGGGTTAAGAAACTTAACAGAATTTCAATATCAAATAGGACTATATATTATTGGGAATATTGACGAATCGGGTTACCTGAAAAGATCTGTAGATTCAATGGTTGATGACCTTGCCTTTATTCAAAATATGAATACATCTAAAGAAGATCTTGAACAGGTTTTAAAAATTATTCAGGATTTTGAACCTTCCGGAGTGGGTGCGAGAAGTCTTCAGGAATGTTTATTGATTCAGCTTAGACAAAAACAAAAAGAAGAATATTCTGAGATAAGGGAACTGGCAATAAAAATCCTTCAACGGTATTTTAATGAGTTTACTAAAAAGCATTATCAAAAAATAATGAAACGACTCAATATCACAGAAGAACAATTAAAAAATGTATTGACAGAAATAGTAACTTTAAACCCTAAACCCGGTAATTCCCTTTCAGATACTTCTAAAAACAGTCAGTATATTATCCCTGATTTTACTATTACTAATAATAATGGAGAGCTGGAACTTACATTAAACTCATGGAATACTCCCGACCTGCATATTAGTAATAATTATTTGAATATGCTTAAAGATCTAGGTAAAAAGAATGGAAAGAGTAATAAAGAAACATTGTCATTTGTAAAAAACAAAGTGGATTCGGCACGTTGGTTTATTGATGCTGTGCAACAAAGGCATAATACCCTTTACACAACAATGAAAGCTATTATGGAATATCAAAAGGATTATTTCCTTACAGGTGATGAATCAAAATTGAAACCTATGATTTTAAAAAATATAGCTGAAATTGTTGGAATGGATATTTCTACAATATCCAGAGTTGCAAATAGTAAGTATGTTCAAACACCATTTGGTACGTTTCTGTTAAAGAGCTTTTTTAGTGAGTCAATGCAAAAAGATGATGGAGAAGAAGTGTCAACAAGAGAGGTGAAAACACTTTTGAAAAACATTATAGATAATGAAGATAAAAAGAAACCTTTAACCGATGAGCAGTTAATGAAGCTGTTAAAAGAAAAAGGCTATCCTATTGCTCGCCGGACAGTTGCAAAATATCGCGAACAACTTGATATTCCCGTAGCAAGACTTAGAAAAGAATTGTCTAATTAATAGCGTATTCTCAAATATTTAATTTGTTATTATGACAAAAAATAAATGGGCATATATTACTTCTGTAATTTTTCACCCTTTATTATTACCCTCATTTTTTTTGTTGATTTTATTTACATTTCCCCCACAATATAATTTATCAGGTTACACTACCTTTAAATGGCTTTTATTGCTTTTTGTATTTTTTTTAACTTTTGTAATACCGGCTTTATTGACTTTATTATTTGTAAAAATTAAAGTAATTAGACAGATAAACATTCATAAAAAGGAAAGCCGCATTATACCATTGCTAACTGTTGGTATTGTCTATTATATTACTTTCTATACTTTAAGCAAAGTAAATGCAATTCCGGGTTATAATTTATTTTTACTGGGATCAACAGTGTTGATATGGTTAACTTTATATGTAACTTATTTTTATAAAATAAGTTTACATCTTACTGCCTGGGGTGGTTTTACCGGAGCTTTAATTGGGTATGGCCTGTTAATTCCTTTCCATGGAATCTTTTTTTGGATTGTTATATCAGTTTTCCTTTCAGGAATTGTTGGAACTGCAAGGATTACGCTAAAGGAACACACTCCTCTTCAGGTTTACAGCGGTTTCATAACAGGTTTAAGTGTAATGCTTTTATTATTCCTTTTTTTAAAATAATTTTACTGATGAATTAAATAAAAAAACCGCCTCAATTTAATTATTGAGACGGCTTATTTTTTTGTTTTAAATTTTAAAACGGAGTGAGTGTAATACCAACTGATATAGGGTGAAGTGCCGGTCCGTGGCTGGTTTGAAATATTGGTACTAACTGGTATGCTGCAAATATATTAATGCTTTTATAACCAAACCTTAAAGTAGGGCTGTATCCAACAGTATTTAATCTGCTAATTCCTTTATATTTTATAGTTCTTTCAGGGCCATTAGGTGCTAATGTTCCGGTAAATTCTTCTTTGCTGTCAAAAACATATGATAATTTAAATCCTACTCCCATATGAAATCCTTTTTTTAATCTAATCTTTAATTCCAATGGGATTTCAAATGATGTGATGGTCATTTTACTTCTTCTCAGACTTTGACCTGTTCCTGCAGGAATAAATTGAATAGTGTCAGCTTTAACATCCTTTATAAATCCGGTTTTACTGTATAAGCTGTGATTTCCTATTCCTAATCCTAATGAAAGGATAGTTTTCCCGGTTTTTTTCTCTCCTAACCTGAAGTTATATGCTGCATAAACATTTGCAGATTGGTTGATTGTACGGGTGGTCAATGTAGCCGGAAGGTTTGTCCAGAAATCAGTAAAAACATCAACTCCAACTGTAATATTTTTCTTAAAATAGGCTGCTGATTCCTGAGCTATAATATTTTGTGATACTAATAACACAAATACTAACATAAATCCTGTAACGATTTTTTTCATTTTCATTTTACTTTATAAAGTTTGAACAAAGATATAAATTTAAGTTACGGTTTTTTCATTTTTATTAGTTCATCTAGTAAAGCTTTTACTTTTCCGGAATCCCAACTGGCAGCTCCTTTTTTCTTCAAAACTACTTTTCCGTATTTGGAGATAATATATGAAGCCGGGATACTTCTTGTTGAAAAATCCTGAGGAATACTGTTGTAACGATAAAAAGGAAGTCCCTGGTATTTTCTGGCAATAATAAATTTGTTAATGGTAGAGTCAGGTTCATCACTTAATAAAATAAAATTTACTTTGCCTTTATATTCATTATATAATTTTTTTATGCCTGGAAGTTCTGCAATGCATGGAGGACACCACGTGGCCCATATATTAATAAAAACAGGTTTGTCTAAAAATTCATCAAAAACCACCTCTTTACCTGAAAGAGAGGAGAATGACCATGTTTTTGTTTCAGGTCTGATAGTGTATTGTTCACCGGTAGAAAGTTCAGAAGGTGCAAAAGAAGTAAGCCGAATAAAAAATGAAGCTACGTCTTTTCGTGTACCTGGAATAATCAAAAGAACTACCAATATAATAAAGACAAAGTCGGAAATAATTGAAAGTGGCTTCTTGGCATGAAAATACTTATGAATAAGAGACTTAATTTTTTCAATCATAAAAAATAATAAATAAGTTATTGTAATTTGGAACGTCTGTCAAGAAGCTCATCTATTTGTTCAGGAGTTAAATTGGGATTTTTTAACAACTTATCAATTTTTTTTATCTCTTCGTCTCTGTCAACAGGCCCTTTGGTTGGCTCAATAGTAATTATCGGCTCTTCAGCAGTATCATTATGTTGAAGTTCATAAAGATCTTCCTCTCCAAGTTCTTCCCTTAATTGTTTAATCAAAGTTTCTACCATTTCCTGAACAGGTTCTCCAAACTGTCCTTGTAGTTGATAGGCAATCTGATCTTTCATCTTTTCATAATTCTTAAAGAAAAACTTAAACTGCTCCAGCATCATTTTATTAATACCGGGAATTTCCTCATCCCCTTGATCTTGCCTTTCCATTAACTTATTAAAAAGGCGAAATAACTCATCTAAGTCTTGTTTAAATTTATCCATATCCATAGTAATGCAAAATTACTAATAATTTCTGCCCATAATCAAATATTTAACAGCTATTAACATGTAATTTTATTTTGAAAAAATATAAAATAAAAAAAAGGAGAATTGCCAAAAGCAATACCCCTTTTTAAAATTTGATTTTTTGTTAAAAATTAATCTCCTAAAGTTGCTACCATAACAGCTTTGATAGTATGTTGTCTGTTTTCAGCCTCGTCGAAAACAAGAGAATGTTCCGATTCAAATACATCATCGGTAACCTCCATGGCTTCTATTCCAAATTTTTGATATATTTCTTCTCCTATTTGCGTATTGCGATTATGAAACGAAGGCAGACAATGTAAAAATTTTACTTTAGGGTTTCCGGTTTTTTCAAGCATTTCTTTATTTACTTGATATGGCATCATCATTTCAATACGCTCTTTCCAAACATTATCCGGTTCTCCCATAGAAACCCAAACATCAGTATAAATAAAATCCACTCCTTTTACTCCATCCTCTACTTTTTCAGTCAATGTGATATTAGCACCAGTTTCTTTGGCAATTTCCCGGCATGTAGCTACAAGTTTTTCATCAGGCCATAATTCTTTTGGTGCTACAGAACGAAAATCCATTCCCATTTTTGCTGCTCCAACCATTAATGAGTTACCCATATTATTTCTTGCATCACCACAAAAAGCAAATGAAACCTGATGCAGTGGCTTGTCACTGTGTTCCATCATTGTTAAAAAGTCAGCCAAAATTTGTGTGGGATGAAATTCATTAGTCAAACCATTCCATACCGGAACACCTGCATATTTACCTAACTCTTCAACAATTTCCTGTCCAAAACCACGATATTCAATTCCATCATACATCCGTCCTAAAACCCTGGCTGTGTCTTTCATTGATTCTTTTTTGCCAATTTGCGAACCTGTTGGCCCTAAATAAGTAATATTTGCTCCCTGATCATAACCTGCTGTTTCAAAAGCACAGCGAGTACGAGTTGATGCTTTTTCAAAAATCAGTGCTATGTTTTTTCTCTTTAATCGAGGCTGTTCTGTTCCACTGTATTTAGCTTTTTTTAAATCTGCTGATAAATCAAGTAAAAATTTAATTTCTTTTGGAGTGAAATCCAACAACTTTAAAAAGTTTCTGTTTCTTAAATTATAAGCCATAATATTTTAAATTAAAATTAGTTATACTTTCTTTATTGTCTTTTATCAGACAGCAAAAGTAGGAAAAATCAAATGATAAATATGTTTAATTTTTAAAAACTATAATACTAAAATTAATGAATTATAAGTTTTTTTAAAATATAAAAGAAACTAAAAAACGTGATATAAAATAAAGTATTGCAAAATAAAAATAACCGTCAATAAACGTAAA
>WGGC01000185.1 GCA_015491905.1 Bacteroidales bacterium
CCAATGTGGAGAAAAAATTTCGTTTACGGCATCACCTATGCCAACAACAACCCCATGCGGTTTACCGACCCCACCGGGTATGATGGTTTTGATGATGTGTATCTTGGACCGGGAATGCAAACCTGGAACGGTATCAACCCTGAACAGGATGGCCCCGGCGGTGGCAGCGGTGGTGGCGGCGGTGGCGATATCACCAGTACCACCCACCTTTTAGCTGAAGTAAATATAAAAGCATTTGGACCTTGGTGGGATAATTTTTGGAGTAATTTGTATCTTTCGTATAATTCGAAGGATTGGTATCGGCAAAACAATGACCCGTATTTAATCTGGGGAAGTAATGCCGGTAATAATGTTGGCGGAATGTTTGGCCCCATGTCTGTTTCAGGTACAAGAAAATATTGGCAAAACATGAGTATGGGGGGAGGTGGCGGAAATAGGTCAAATATTGCTAACACAATAAATAATATTTCTAGTGCCACATCGTTTACAACAAATGCTGTCAATTATACTTTACAATACACTAAATTAGGTGGCGATATTGGATATTCCTTATCGTGCAGTAAAGCATTTTTAAATTCAGTTAAGTCTTTAGAACCGGTTGGGAATGTTGCAAGTACAGTTACAACAGGTATAGCTATGTATCGTATTTATTCAGGAGATACACAACTTATTAATTATATTGATGCAACAGTTGGTTCAGTTGGACTATCAGCACAAATAGCTTCCTACTATAGTGGAATCGAAATTCCATATATTGGTGAATTTGTTGCGATTTATGGTACTTTACGGCTTTTTTATGATTTAGGACAAACTTATGGGCCAAGTACCTGGTATGGTAAAAACGATTATAAATGGTTTGAATAAATTATGGCACTAATGAAGAATCTGTATTATATGATATGGGCTGATGCGGTTTTTAGTTTTAAAAAGTACCATCCTAAAAGGAAAGATTGGAAGTCAGCAATTTTTTTACAAATGACCTGGATACATGCTATGAATCTATGGATTTTAATATTATGGCTAAAGTTTTTTAATGTGCTTACTATTCCACTTATAAAAATTAATGTCTTTCCCGGAAACTTATTAGATGATTTTTTTTCTTTTACAATTGAGTTTGCTTTGCCAATAGGAATATTAAATTACTTCCTGATTTTTTATCATAATAAATATGAGAAGATTACACAAAAATATAAAGACATTAAATTTAGATATGCTCCGGTTTACTCTTTTACAATTGTGATATTGGCATTAGTTTCAGCATTACTTTATGGAATGTTGAATTAGCAGGCCCCCGCTCCCGCACGATTGCATTGTGTGGAATAGCAAGTACTATGAAAATATGGAAATCCTCACTCCTCCGCGTTTGTAACGCGGAGGTATCTCCCCGATTATTTGCAATGCCTTCTTTCAAAACCGGAAAATTCCGTAGTTTTGAAACATGGACAACCCCTTGACATACACCGACCCCACCGGTTACCAGACCGCCGCGGCGCCCGGTGCCGTAAGCCAGCCCGGCGGAAGTGGATTTGTCGGCTTTGGCAGGAATTTTTCCCGGCAGAGGGAGAAAAGATATTATGTACAGCTCTTTCGGGTTCCTGCCCGACTGTGTCGTTCAGGCGGGTGTAACCCGAAAGCTGCCGGGATAGGTGATTTTTACCATAGGTACGCCTTCGGCGAAATCCCCCGGTTTAAAACCCTCCGGATTACAAATCCGGAGAAGCGGGTTTTTATCCTCTAAAAAAAGACACAACACCATGAAAGTAAACGAAAAAGGAGCATTAAGGGACAAATACGTTAGAAAAGAGGCTTTGAAAATATTTATTCTGGGCCCACTTTATGCTGCTGTTATGGTCTTCCTTACGTACCTTAGCATGTCCAGGTGGATGGCTTTCTTTTATGCAACAATCCTTTTTTTTATTTTAATGATGATTTTTTTTATTATTGTTGCTCCCATTATTATGCTTAAAAGACATAACAGGACAATCAGACAAATTTCGTTTGATGATGGTAATATTATCATAGAGGTGTTTTCTGCCCTATGGTTGAAAGCTAACGAATACAGGTTTCCTAAAAATGATATTAAAGTATCAAATTCCAGGTTTCGTTGGTATGGAAAAAAAGGAGAGGAAAAAGAAGGATACACAATAAAAGCAGGAGATGACAGAACATTTTATTTAGTTAAGGAATTCTTCTCGGACACCGATCTTAATGAGATAGAAAAGTATTTATTTAACTAAATTATAGTTCTTGCACGTGTCATAGGTACTCAAACGGTGTAGCGCAGAGGTATCTTCCATGTTTTATGATATGTATCCGTTAAAAAATAAATAAAAATGTTTGAAATAAATAGTATAGGGTACAAACGTGACAAATATGTTAAAAAGGAATCTTTAAAAATGTTGATTATTGGTCCTATTTTTTCAATAGCTTATTTGATTATCACTTATATAAGTATGTCAAAATGGGTGGCGTTTTTTTACGTAACAAGTCCGTTTCTGGTAATACTGATGTTGCTTGGATTTGTTTATTCGCCCCTCCTTATGTTGCAAAGGCATAATAGAACCATTTGTTCAATAAATTTAAGTAATGAAAC
>WGGC01000186.1 GCA_015491905.1 Bacteroidales bacterium
ACTTCACTATTTATTATCTTTTTATTTGGAATATTTGGTCTTGTGAGTTATGAAGTACAAGGAAGACAGGTCGATTATTTAATCAGCGCAATATTTACGGCAGGAGGTGCTCTAGGAGGTGTTATAGGTGCATTCTATGCAAAAAAACTCAATCAGGATAGATTACGATATGTCTTCGCAATATTTACAATTATTATGGGGATTGGAATTTTTATAGAAAATGGTATCAAGTTAATATAATTTAATGTGATTTTACAAAAATCCATATGAAACTAAAGTCAATATACAAGGCACTCTCTTATTGTTCCGATCTTTTAAATTATCCGGATCGTACTGCAGTAGATAAAATTGACCTTCTTAAAGAATTGATTCCTGACTTGAACCATCCTCAGTCGGTAACCACCTTTCAAAAACAGGAACAGCTATTCAAAACGGAAAGATTAACTGATTTAGAAACAGAATATATCAGTCTTTTTGTAACTAGCGTAAACGGGATAAATTGTGTACCCTATGCATCTTGGTGGGTTGAAAACAAACTTATGGGGGAGGAAACTGTTCAAATTGAAAATTTTTATGAGCGTTGTGGATTCAAGCTTGATCCTGAAATAATAAAAGGACCTCCTGACCACATAGCCCTTGAAATTGGGTTTTTATCAAGACTGCTGGAAGAAAAAATGCTGTCTGAAGCTAACCAAATGATAAACGAACATCTTGATTGGGTAAATTCTTTTTCAAAATGCATCCATCAGAACAGTAAATTATCACTATATCCAATTGTAACTCAAACTATCGTCGATATTATTACCTATTTAAAAAAGGAGGAATTATGACAAAATTAACTGCAATAAAAAGAACACCCATCATAGATGGATGGCTTATTCTGTTCTTTGCTATTGCTGCCATAAGTCTGTATGGAATGGCGCAAGTCTTTTTATACGGACAAGAAGCGAGTTATGGCCTTAGTAGGGAAGTTCCCTGGGGATTACTAATCATCGGTTATTCCTTTTTCATTGATATAAGTTTAGGGATGGCTCTTATTGGAATTTTCGCCCATGTTTTTAAATTTGAGACATTTAACATAATGGCTAAAAAAGTTGTTTGGCTATCAATGATTGCATTACCTGTAGGAATGTTTTTAATATTCTGGGATTTGGCAGGACCTTATCATTTACAGGTCTTACGTTTTGTGGAAAACTATTTTAACTTTAAATTAACATCTCCAATATGGTGGATGGCAACCTTTTATACATTAGAATTTCCTTTATTAATTTTGGAAGTGTATTTTCTGCTTAAAAAAGAGACTAAATATACTTTTTATGCCGGAATTATCGGATTTATATTAGGAATAACTGCCTTTAGTACGTTAGGTTTTGTTTTTGCTGCCAATGGTTCAATTCCTTTCTGGCACGGAGCATACATACCTATATTTTTTATCTCATCATCGTTGGCATTAGGGGCTGCTATAACTCTTATTTTAATTTATATTTACAGATACAAGGCTGGTGAAGGACTAAAAGAACATTGCTTAAAATCCTCCAATGTCCTGAGTAAAATGTTATTTTTTGTTCTACTAATTATGATTTTTGCTAAAACATGGAAGTTTATCATTACATTATATACGGGAAATCTACTGCTTGTTCAGACAGGAGAAGCAATAATAAAAGGCCCATTGTCATTTAATTTCTGGATTTTTGAAGTTGGTATTGGCCTACTCTTCCCAATTTTCATCTTGTTAATAAGCCGGTTCAAATCAATTCGATTATCTGTACTGGCCGGTATTCTTGCTATAATAGGTGTGTTTTTTTCAAGATACGACCTGGTAGTAGGAGGACAAATAGTTCCCAAACTTTCTGCTTATTTCCCAAAATCGTGGTATGCGTCTTATACACCATCACCGGCTGAGCTTTCCCTTTTTATCGGAGCAATTGGTATTTGTCTTTTTTTGTTTTTGTTAGGTGAAAGGTTACTAAATTTAAGAAAGGAATAAAAATATGGAAGAATATAGTATATCAAGACGGGCTTTTATGAAAGTTTTAGGAATTAGTACTGTTGGCATCAGTGCAACTTCTGGGTTTGCATCTACTTTAAACCCACTGAAAGATATGGGTAAAAAGAAACTATCAAAAGAGGAGAAGTTTTTTACCTATGATCCGGGTAAAATGACTCATACCTATTGTGAAA
>WGGC01000187.1 GCA_015491905.1 Bacteroidales bacterium
CAAATTGCCGCTAACCTATCAATTCTTTCCGAACCATTTTTGCCTTTCTCTGCGAAAAAGTTGAGAGAAATGTTAAATATGGAAAAATATTTATGGGATGATGCCGGGAGCTCTGAATTATTACCTGCAGGACATGAGTTAGGTAAACCGGAATTTCTTTTTGAAAAAATAGAAGATGAAACAGTTGAGAAACAAGTACAGAAACTTCTCAATACAAAGAAAGAAAATTTAAAGGCTGCTCCTGCCAAGCCACAAAAAGAAGAAATTTCCTACGATGAGTTTACAAAAATGGATATTCGTACCGGAACTATACTGGAAGCTGAGAAAGTTCCTAAAACACAAAAACTTATAAAGTTGAAAGTTGATACCGGAATTGATCAGCGAATTGTTGTTTCCGGTATTGCTGAATATTACAAGCCTGAAGATATTATAGGGAAACAAGTATCCATATTAGTGAACCTTGCACCTCGTAAACTCAGGGGAATTATTTCTCAGGGGATGATATTAATGGCAGAGGATAAAGAAGGAAATCTTAAGTTTGTTACTCCCGAATCCAGTGTGGAAAATGGTAGTGAGATTAAATAAAAATTACATTTTATTACTGCTTTTTATTTAAAATCTTATCATAAACCGACAGGTAACCATCAATCATTTTTTCAATACTAAACTGACTTTCCGACCATTGCCTAACTATGTTGCGGTTTAAAGTTGCTATTTTTGGCAATGTCTTTACGGCTTCTTCAATGTTATGGACTAAAAAACCTGTTTGACCATTTTTTATAAGTTCTGGCATTGAACCAAGGTTGAAAGCTACTACAGGTGTACCACACATCATAGCTTCAGCAACACTTAGTCCAAATGGTTCTGCGAAACTTATGGGGTGTAATAACGCATATGCTTCTCCCAGTAAGAGGTTCCTTTTTTTTGGGCCGGAATTACCAATATAAACAACATTTTTATTATCTAAAAAAGGCTTTACTTTTTCATTAAAATATTCTTCGTGTTGTATTAACCCTGAAATAATAAGTTGCATTCCGGACTTTTGTGCAATTTGAATAGCTTCCCATGTTCCCTTTTCAGGATGTATACGTCCAAAATAAAGCAAATATTTTCCATGTTTGGGTTGAAAAGTAAAATCTTTAGTGTTAATTCCATTATAAACAGTTGCTATATAGTTAAGCTTATCACTACGGTCAGAGTTACTAATAGATACATAGTCATTATTGGCATTATACTTTTCAAAAACAGGAATTATTTTTGGAGATGAAAACCCATGAATGGTTGTTACCATAGGTGTTTTAATAAGTCTTGTGTAGGTCAATGGTAGAAAATCATAGTTGTTATGAAGTAAATCAAAATCTTTAGCCATTTCCATAAAATGAGAAATATGTAAACATTCACATACTTTTGCATCCATTTCCGGATGTTCCCCATATGGCTGATTACAAGCATACTCTAGTTTTCCTGCTGTAATAGAATCAGCTGTGGCAAATAAAGTTACGTCAAGGCCTCGTTTTACCATCCCTTCGGCGATATTAGATGCCACCTGTTCCCATGGACCGTATTTCCTGGGTGGTGTTCTCCAACAAGCAGGTGACAATACTGCTAATTTTAATCCCGAAAGCTTAGATATTATGTTTTTTTTACTCATTTACTTTTTTTTACATTGGAGGTCTTGGATTTTTTAAACATAAGTTTACTAACTCATTAATTTTTGCTGTTCCTGTACACATTACAGTATCAGCTCCTCCCCAGTAAATTCTTACTAAATCATCTTTTTCAGGGATAGCAGCACAGGTAAAAACAACATTATGAACATATCCTGTTACTTCCCAGGGGTCTTCAGGTTGGAGTATCCATTCATCACTTACTCCAATAATTTTTGATGGGTCTTGTAAGTCATGTAAACAAACACCAAGTCTATACACACTACCATCCATAGTTGGGAAAACCCCATGGTAAATATTTAACCAACCACGAGTGGTTTTTATTGGAGGAGCTCCGGGTCCAATTTTCATTTGATCCCAATGATAAGGAACAGGATCCATAATTCGTTTTGATTCTCCCCAATAGCGCAAATCGGGAGAATAGGAAATCCAAATACTCCATGGACTTATTTCGGAATGTGGCCGATCTAACCTGGCATACAGACCGTTAAATTTCTCAGGGAAAATAACAACATTCCGGTAATCGGCCTCGGTAATCATAGATACTCTTTCTACTGTCCTAAAATCTTTTGTTTTAGCTAGCCCTATTCTTATACCATGTGGAGAATAAGCACTGTAAGTAATTAAATATTCACCGTCAATATATGTTATTCTGGGATCTTCAACACTCCAAGATTCAAACTCATGATATGGGCCCGGGTCGGATGGAGTCATAAAAGGTTTTTCCCTGACTTTAAAATTAATTCCGTCTTCGCTATCAGCAATTCCCAACAGACTACGGCCATTGAGCATATGCGAGCGAAATACCATTACGTATTGTCCATTTTCTCTTTTCACCACAGCAGCATTGTGAACTGTTGCCACCGGATAAGGAACGTCTTCTTTTGTTAAAATAGGATTGTTTTGATATCTTGTTATAAGTGCCATAATTTAAACCCTTTCATTTTCAAATGCAATCAATACAAATAAATGTGCCATTAAATATACTAACATACTTTCAGCACCCTGATTTCTATTTACCCGATCTTTGTGTAACCCATCACTGCATCCTTTGGTTTCATAATCATATAAAGGAATCCTTAGGTCATTTTCTCCAAAAAACCACATAAATGAGGTGAACATTTTTTCAAGATAAACTTTATTGCCAGTCAAATTAAATGCTTTTCTGTACAGAAGTACCATGGCCATGGCATCAATAGGCTGTTGATCAAATTTAGACCTTTCTTCGCCCTTTTTATACCATTTCTTTGATCCAATCAAACTAATATGGTCGCTTTCATAAACTACATTATCTAAAAAACTTGTTGTCTCATTTGCTACATCAAGAAATTCAGGAACTTCAGTCTTTTGATATGTATAATATAATGAAGCCGGTAAAATGCCATTATCATAAGTTAATATATCTTCAAACCACTTCCAATCATCTGTTTTAACGTTTTCATATTTACTGACTAATTTATTTGCCAATAGTTTCATCGTTTCAACCATCCCCTCATCCCATGGAAATTTTTCAAGATAAAAATATATTCCAACTAGGGTATTTGCAATACCTCTGAGGCTTTGCAGTTTTTCAAACTGCTGAACAGATTTATCAAAAATCATTTTGGTAGTTTGAAAGATAGCGTCGTTGGGAGCATTATCCAGTAAGTATCCAAGTGCCCATATTGTTCGCCCAAAAGAATCTTCCGATCCAGACTCATCTAAAAACCGGCGGTCAAAACTCATAAAATTATGAAATGTTCCGTCAGGATTTTGTGAATACATTACATAAGCCAGATAAGTAGGTAACAATTCAATAGCTTCCTGTTCTTTCTGACGCTGGTAAGCCATTGCCATTACCAGTAAGGCGCGTGCATTATCATCCAGACAATAACCATGATGATAATCAGGGATATTGTATTTAGCATGTTGAAGTATTCCCGTAAAATCAGTCATTCTTTTAACATGATCAAGGTTAAATTTTGGTAATAGTGTAGGATCAATAACTTTCTTTTCCTTTTTCTGGCGTTTTCTATCATGAGATTCTATTGCGTTCTCAGACGCCTTAAAGTATTTTTTTCCTTGTTTTGGCCAGGTAATATTTTGGCCATAAATAAAAGCATTTTCCCGTATTTCTTTTATTTTCTCCGGGCTCCCCAAATACTTAAGCAACTTATCTGTTAAATCTTCCGGATCGTTAAAATTAAATAATACCCCTCTTTTATCAGCCAGTAGTTCAGTAGCATGCCAATATGGGGTGGAAAAAATTGCGGTTCCGGCTCCTAAAGCATAAGTTAGTGTACCACTTGTAATTTGGGCTTCATTTGGATAAGGAGTAATATATATATCTATAGCTGATAAATACTCGCACAAGGCTTCTTCTTCAAGGAAAGTATCAATAAAAACTACATGGTCACTTAATCCGTTTTGTTGAACCAATCGCTTTAAAAAGTTTCTGTATTCTTCTCCTGTAAGCTTTAATACATTGGGGTGAGTTTTTCCTAATATGGTGTATTGAATATTAGGATATTTTTTTACAACATCAGGTAAAGCTCTTATAACTGTTTCAATACCTTTTCCACGACTTAGTAATCCGAAAGTCATTAAGGATATTTTATCTTCAACATGAAATTTTTGTTTATAAATTTTATGTTTAGTAAAATCGAAATCGGGAAGACCATGTTCAATAACCTGAATTTTATCTTCCGGTAATTGATAAAGAGTTACCAAAAATTTAACAGCCATTTTACTCATTACAATTATTTTGGAAGCAGATCTGCCGATTTCCTGAATAATGGCTTTTTGACCAAAAGTTGGGTCTTTTAAAATAGTATGAAAAGTAACAATTAACGGAACCTTTAGTTTATGTAATAATGGAAGAATATAAACGCCATCCTTTCCGCCGTAAATTCCAAACTCATGTTGAAGAATACAAACATCAGCATTATAATTAATATAATCAGCGGCACGTAAATAATCTTTTTGATGGCTCTCCCGAATTGTATAATGAACAATTTTAGGGTAATCATAACTTTCTTTCTTGTCATCCATGGCTATAACAAAAGGATTAAAGTCCTTTTTGTCATTCGGTAAACTTTGAGACATAGCATGAATCAGATTTTCTGTAAAAGTTGCAATTCCACATTCACGTGGCCCATAAGTACTAATAAATGCTGTCTTCATGTTTTTCAGGTTTTATATTTTTCAGTTTTCAAAGTTAATGAAACCTCATGGAAAGAAAAAATACCTAACTTTTTTTAACTTTTTAATTAAATTTTATCAATTTGTGATTGATAAAAAATCTCAGATAAAAAAATCAGAAAAACCGGAAATATCCATTAATTACAATTAGCAAAAGAATTTGCTAATTGTAATGTCTTTATTATTAGGAAGATATCTTGTTAAAAAAAGATAAACTAAATTAATATTTTGATGAGTGTTTGCTTATAATTAGTGTAATAATTTTATCCAAACTTATAAGCAATGCCAAATCCTCCACGAGGATATTTCCAATCAATATTATCGCATGCAATACGACAGGTTCCACATTCAACACAGGCATCATAATTAATTACAATCTTATCTGTATTTTCATCCAGTTCATAAACTTTACATGCGCATATGTATAGACATTGTTTTAACTCACATGTTTTGCAAACATCCGGATCTTTAATATGCAGGTGAGAACCTCCTATTTCATCAATTTTATAACCGTTTAAATATAATTTATCTTCTAGTCTCATTTTACACTCCTCCATATTTTAATTAAATCCTTGATCATGTTAGAAATTCCAATTTCTTTTTTTGCTGTTTTCCAAATCATTTTTTCTTTTTCTTTTTTAGGAATTCCATTTACAGTAAGTAATTCAAAAGCTGCCTGATTTAAAAGGCGTGGATATTTTTGTAATAGCCTTTTATCTTTTTGAAGAAGGTCTGGAAGGTTTTTATATTTCTTTAAGTCTTTTATTACAAAGCTGTTATTTAATTTATGAATATATTTTTTTAAAACATTCTCGGAAAAGTCATTGATTTTGGCAGCTTCCAGATATGTTTCTGCAGCATACCTTCCTGAAGTTATTGCTAAATTTGATCCTTCTCTGTGAATAGAATTTACCATCATAGCGGCATCCCCAACAACCATAAACCCATCCATAACCAATTTAGGCATTTCTTTATATCCCCCTTCAGGAATTAAATGTACAAGAAACTCTTTTGTTTGTCCCCCGGCAATTAATGGGGCAATAGATGGATGTTGCTTCATTGATTCCAATAAATCATTTGCATTCATTTTACTATTAATAACATCTTCAAGAATCATTCCTACTCCTAAAGAAACAGATTTTTTATTGGTATAAATAAAACCCATGGTTTCACCAGGAAAAAAACTACCTGTAATTTCTATGGTTACTCCTTCACTTCCTTTTACGTTAAATCTCTCATTAATAATATCTTCATTTAGACCAATAACTTCTTTGGCAGCAATAGCTACATCTTTTGACTTCAATTCTTTTCTAAGTCCTAATGATTTGGAAAGAAGTGAATTTACACCATCAGCAGCAATAACAACATTTGCATATATATCTCCCTGAGGCCTGTCTGTTTTAACCCCAATTACTTTATTGTTTTCAACAATTGGTTCTAAAACGACGGTGTTATTAATAATTAAAGCCCCTGCTTTTTCTGCTTCTCCAGCAAACCATTTATCCAGTTTGGCACGGAAAACAGTATAACAATTATGGGGTTCTTTATTAAACATTTCATTTTTATGGGTAATGCCAACATGAGAATTATCATCTAACAGCCACATCCTTTCTTCTATCACATGTCTTTCCACGGGTGCTTTTCCGGGAAATTCATCTACAATCCCCTTCATACAATCAGTATAAAAAACACCACCCATAACGTTCTTGGCACCGGGGAACCGTCCTCTTTCTATAACAATAACTTTTACCCCTGATTTAGCCAGTACAGTTGCTGCAGCCAGTCCTGCCGGACCTGCACCAACAACAATTACATCATATCTTAATTTGTTACTCATGAGTTATTGGGTTTTTATCTTTTTGTTTTGTTTTAATTCATCTATCAGTTTTGGGATAAATTTTAATGCATCTTCAACAATACAGTAAGTCGACACATCAAAAATAGGAGCATTTTCATCTTTATTAACAGATATAATTATATCTGATGATTGCATACCTACCAAATGTTGAATTGCACCTGATATACCACAAGCAATATATAATTTCGGGTGTACCGTCTGTCCTGTTTGACCAACCTGACGACTTTGTGGGACATAACCCAGTTCTACGGCTTTTCTGGATCCTGCCCAGGTTCCTCCCAATAAATCGGCCAGATTTTCCAGCATTTTAAAATTTTCTTTACTCCCCATTCCTTTTCCGCCTGCCACAATTACGTCATAAAAGCTAAGGTTAATATTTCCCTCATTGGAAACCACTTTCTTTAAAATCTTTTTTACAATATCTTCTTCTTTTAAATCTACTGTTTCTCTAATGACTTCCCCTTTTTGGGGGGTTTCTTTGGGAATGGCTTTAAATACCCCCGGTCGAACGGTTGACATTTGTGGCCGGTCATCGGGACATATAATAGTGGCCATTAAGCTTCCTCCAAAAGTAGGTCTGGTCATCATCAGGTTTCCGGTTTCAGAATCAATTTCCTGTTGTGTAGTATCTGCCGTTAAGCCTGTTTTTAATTCTGTAGCCACCGTTCCTGATAAATCCCTTCCTTGGGTAGTGGCACCAATTAGAAATATTTCCGGTTTATACTTAATTAAAATTCTACTTAGAGCATCACGAAATGGTTCTGTTCTATAATCACTAAAAACCTCATCTTCTAGAATATAAAACTTATCGGCACCATATTTAAATGCTTCTTCTGCAATATGCTCAACCGACTTACCAATGGATACAGCGGCTATTTTACAATTTAGTTTTTCTGCTAATTCACGTGCTTTCGTCAAAAGCTCAAACGAAACCTGCTGTGGTTCTCCATTTGTTTGCTCAACGAAAACCCATATATCTTTATAATGGGTCTTATCCGGATCTTTCTTTCCTATATCAATCATTTTTTCAGATGTTTATAATTTTATATTTCATAGGTTACATGGAACTTATCATCATTGAATAATGATTTTCCCTGCCCTGTGAAAATTTTTCTATTTCACTGGGTGAATGCAATTTAAAAATTCTCCAATCATGATCGTTTTATTTTACAAATGGCAATAAAATTTCAGAAGCCTGTTTAGCCAAATCATTACATGTTCCTTTTAATGTTTCTCCTCTTTGTCTTTTTTCGGGAGTAAAGGCTTTCTTAACTTTTGTAGGAGAATGCTTTAATCCGCATTGGTTTCTGTCCAATTCCACATTTTCACTAGATAAGCGTTTAATTTCAGTTTGTGCAGCTTTTATTAACCATGGCAATGGCGCATACGACAATTCATTTAAAGTCTCTTCAACAGTAAAAAATGCAGGAAGAGGAGTTTTTACTGTTTCCTGACCAAATTCTGTTAAACGTGTTGCAATGGCATATTTTTTATCAATATTTACTTCATCCAGTTTTATAAGGTATGTGATCAGGGGAATGCCAAACCGGGTAGCAATACCCGGCCCTGTTTGTGCCGTATCTCCATCTATAGCCTGTTTACCGGCAAAAAATAAGTCAACATCTCCTTCAAGTTCAATTATTTTGCGGGCACCTTCATATAATGCATAGGATGTGGCCAGAGTGTCTGAGCCTGCAAAAACTCTATCGGATAATAAATATGCATTATCAGCACCCATTGATAAGCACTCTTTTAATGCATCAGTTGCCTGAGGTGGCCCCATTGTTAAAACGCTAACCTTACCGCCTATCTTTTCTCTTAACCTCACAGCTTCCTCTACAGCATGAGCTTCAAACGGATTTAAAATGGCGGGAACACCTTCACGAATTAAAGTCCCTGTTTCATAATTAACTCTAACCTGAGATGCGTCAGGGACTTGTTTTATGAAAATTAATGCATGCATATTTTTGCTATTTGTTATTTTAATAACAAAAATATGTTTTTCTTAAATAAAAAAAATTAAATTATGATTTTTTATAGCTATCAGAACTAATTTATAGCTGATAAAAATAAAAACATTTTTTTATTTCAAGAGTTTTGTGTAATAAAATAGTAAAATTTGATAGTTATAAAGTGTCTCCTAAACAGACTCCTAGTCCGCGGGCTTTTTCAAGTAATGGGTGTTTATCAGGAACCAGCCTAAGTTTACCTCCAACGTCCGATAAAGGTACAGCACTGATTTCATCTCCTTTCTTCATAACCATATTTCCATATTCTTCTCGGGCAATTAAATCTACCGCATAAGCTCCATAGCTGGAAGCAAGTAGCCTGTCGGTAGGCGAGGGGCTTCCTCCTCTTTGAATATAACCTAAAATTGTTTTTCGTGTTTCAACACCAACTCCATCTTCAATTTTTTCAGCAATATATGTAGCTGCAGATACTCCTTTTGGCCTTTTAATACCCTCTGCAACGACAACTATTGAATATGGTTTTCCTGAATTAACTCGTTTTTTTAAATATTTATTTACAATTTTTATATCATAAGGAATTTCCGGTATTAAGATAACATCTCCGCCACCGGCCATTCCTGCATATAATGCAAGCCATCCGGCATGATGTCCCATAACTTCAATAACCATAATTCTTTTGTGTGAATTTGCAGTAGAATGTAATCTGTCAATGGCATCAGTAGCGATATTTAAGGCCGAATCAAAACCAAATGTCTGATCTGTTCCCCACACATCATTATCGATGGTTTTTGGTAATCCGATTATATTCAAACCTTCTTTTGCAAGCAATGATGCTGTGCGCATAGTTCCGTTACCACCAATGCAAACCACACAATCGAAACCTGCTTCCATGTAATGTTCTTTTATAAGCTCAGGCTTTTTATTTGCTAATTGATGGGTTTTTTTAAAAGGTTTTTCTCTGGAGGTTCCTAAAATTGTTCCTCCCAAAGTAAGAATGCCGGACAAATCATTTTCTTCTAATGGCATATAATCTTTTTCTAATAACCCCAAAAATCCTGATGAAATGCCAACCACTTCCATACCATATTTTAAAATGGCTGTTTTTCCTACGCCACGTATAGCGGCATTTAATCCAGGGCAATCTCCGCCAGCTGTTAATATGCCAATTTTTTTTGGTTGTTTCATGTGTTTATAATTTAATTTTTCATTGGTCACATGGAACTTACCATAATTGAATAATCATTCTCCCTGCCCTGTGAAATTTTTTCTATTTCACAGGGTGAATGTGATTTAATAATTATTCAATCATGGACGTTTCATGTGTTTATAACTTTATATTGTATTGATAAAATTTATCTTATTACGATAAGGTAATTATTATTCTGCATAATTTTATACATACCTCATTTAAGATAATTTATGGTTTTATTTTTAATAATTTCAATAATATAACAAATTTACTATTTTTGGCTGATTCAAAAAGCATTAAATGCTGGTTTTTTTTATTGTAAAAATAATTTTTTCTAAATATAAAAATCACCAATGCAAATTGGAGTTTAACTAATACTATAAATAATGGCTAAATTTAAAATTGCTTTTCATTGGCAAATATTAATTGGAATGACTCTGGGAGTCGTTTGGGGTTTACTTGCTATAAACTTTGGCTTTCTCCAATTTACTGACTTTTATATAAAACCCTGGGGTACAATCTTTATAAATTTATTAAAATTAATAGCAGTACCTCTTATTATTGTTTCATTAATTAGTGGAGTTGGTAATTTAACAGATATAGGTAAACTTTCCAGAATTGGTTGGAAGACACTAGGTTTTTACATTCTTACTACTGTTATTGCTATTTCTGTCGGATTAATTATTGTTAACCTGACAAATCCCGGAAAAGTGTTTCCGGAAGATAAAGCTCAGGAGTTTAAACAAAAATTTGCAGAAAATGTAAAACAAAAGCAGCAACAAGCTGTTGAAATGAAAAATGTTTCCCCACTACAGCCTATTGTAGATATTGTTCCATCAAATATTTTTAAATCTTTTACCGATAATACTAAAATGCTTCAGGTTATCTTTTTTTCTATTTTATTTGGTATTGCAATGGTATTATTGCCTGATGAAAAAGTACGGCCGGTAAAAGATTTTGTTAATAGTCTTAATGATATTGTTTTGAAGATTATTGATATAATAATGAAATCGGCACCATATGGTGTTTTTGCACTGATAGCTGCTTTAATGGTTGATGTGGCAGGAAATAACCCTAAAGATACTTTGTCGCTTTTCGCGGCTTTAGGAGTTTATAGTTTAACAGTAATATTAGGTTTGTTAACTATGATTTTTGTTATCTACCCGTTGTTTATTAAGATTTTTACTAAAATTAAATTCAATAAATTTCTTAAAGCTATAGGTCCGGTGCAGCTGCTTGCATTTTCAACCAGTTCTAGTGCAGCTACTTTACCTTTTACTATGGAAACAGCTGAAGAAAAACTTGGCGTGTCAAATGAAACTGCCAGTTTTGTTCTTCCCTTAGGGGCTACTGTTAATATGGATGGTACCAGTCTGTATCAGGCTGTTGCAGCCGTATTTTTAGCACAGGTTTACGGTATGCATCTTGATTTGGCTCAGCAACTTACTATTATTGTTACCGCAACCCTGGCCTCCATTGGTTCGGCAGCTGTTCCGGGTGCAGGAATTGTTATGCTTGTAATTGTACTTACTGCGGTTGGTATTCCTACAGAAGGAATTGCTTTAATTTTTGCAGTTGACAGGCCTCTTGATATGTTACGAACTGCTGTAAATGTTACCGGAGATACCACTATAGCCAGTATTATAGCCACCGGTGAAGATGAACTTGATGTTGCTGTTGCTAATTCCTGATATAAAAGTTTTTATAGAAAAAAACCATATTTCTTTACTCTAAAAAATAATAATATAAAATAAATATCTAAGCGTTATAATAAAAGGATTCCTTTTATCTTTGACATCTGACAAACAGCTATTTTTCTGCCGGCCTGCTCATTAAAAAAGTATTTAAAAAATGAACAGTTTCAACTACAAAAAAGCAACATTAGTATTGGAAGATGGTATTGAACTTTCAGGTTATTCGTTTGGTTATGAGATGGCCACCGCCGGAGAAATTGTTTTTAATACCGCAATGACAGGTTATCCGGAAAGCCTTACCGACCCATCTTACAGCGGACAGATTTTAGTACTTACTTATCCGTCTGTTGGAAATTACGGAGTGCCGCCAAAAACATTGGAAAATGGATTACCTGTCCACTTTGAATCTGACAAAGCACAAATTTCAGGACTTATTATTTCTGATTATTCTGAAACTCCCAGTCATTGGAATGCAGATACAAATCTTGGAAATTGGTTAAAACAAGAAAAAGTTCCCGCTCTATTTGGTATAGATACTCGTAGTTTAACCAAACATGTTAGGAAAAAAGGAACATTACTGGCTAAAATTATTTTTGATAAAGATGTTCCTTTTTTTGATCCCAATAATACCAACCTGGTAGAAAAGGTCAGCATCAAAGAAAAAATTGTTTACGGTAATGGCAAACATAAAATTTTATTAATAGACTGCGGCGTAAAAACAAATATTGTCAGATACTTGTTGAGATATAACACACAGGTTATAAGAGTACCATGGAATTATAACTATCATAAGGAAGAATTTGACGGATTGTTTATTTCAAATGGTCCCGGTGACCCTCAACAATGTTTACCTACTATAAATAATCTGAAAACTTCATTAAAAAGTAATAATTTGCCGATTTTCGGAATTTGCCTGGGACACCAACTTGTATCTCTTGCTTCAGGAGCAAAAACCTATAAATTAAAATTTGGTCATCGTAGTCATAATCAGCCTGTACTGCAATGTGGAACCAACAATGCTTACCTGTCTTCACAAAATCATGGATATGCTGTTGATTCCAGTAGCTTAAATAACGAATGGGAAGAGTTTTTTATCAATTTGAACGATAATAGCAATGAGGGTTTAAAACATAAATGGAAACCTGTGTTTACTACTCAATTTCATCCTGAAGCTGCCGGGGGGCCAACTGATACTGCATTTCTCTTTGAGGACTTTATTAAAGAAATTGAGAAATTTAAATAAAGAGATTAATAAAACAGTTTTTTTTATTCTAAAATATACGGTTTAATGTCTGATAATAAACAAACACAACAATTAAATCTGAGAAAGGTACTGGTACTAGGTTCAGGAGCCTTGAAAATAGGAGAAGCGGGAGAGTTTGATTATAGCGGCTCGCAGGCGCTTAAAGCTCTTAAAAACAAAAATATACAAACTGTTCTGATTAATCCGAATATTGCTACTGTTCAAACTTCTGAAGGCTTTGCAGATAAAATTTATTTTCTTCCGGTAACTCCTTTTTTTGTTGAAAAAATAATACAAAAAGAAAGACCACAGGGAATTTTACTTGCTTATGGAGGACAAACAGCCTTAAATTGTGGAATAACACTATATGAAGAAGGGGTTTTTAAGAAATATAATGTAACTGTTTTGGGTACCCCTGTTGAATCAATTATTGAAACAGAGGATAGAGAAAAGTTTGCCTCTAAATTACACAGGATAAATATTAAAACACCACAATCTATTGCAGCAACTACCTCTGAAGAAGCATTACAGGCGGCACGAAAGATACGTTACCCTTTAATTATCAGGGCTGCTTTTGCATTGGGTGGCCAGGGAAGTGGTTTCTGTGAAAATGAAAAAGAACTAATGTACAGAATTTCTCATGCTTTTTCATACAGTAATCAAATATTAATAGAAGAATCGTTAAAAGGATGGAAAGAGATAGAATATGAGGTAGTTCGTGACAGGTTCGACAATTGTTTGACAATTTGTAACATGGAAAATTTCGATCCATTGGGAATTCATACCGGAGAGAGTATTGTCGTGGCACCATCACAAACCCTTTCTAATGCTGAATATCATAAATTACGTAAACTATCTATAGAAATTGTCAGAGCTGTGGGTATTATTGGAGAGTGTAATGTTCAATATGCATTAGATCCTGAATCGGAAGATTACCGTGTAATTGAAGTGAATGCACGATTATCACGTTCCAGTGCATTGG
>WGGC01000188.1 GCA_015491905.1 Bacteroidales bacterium
TAAAATTGAACGTGGAAGGTTTGTAGTAAACGAACAGCAACAAACAGGTGATCCTAAAGTGTTTGCCGGTGGCGATGCTGTTAACCGTACTGCTGATGCTATTTCAGCTATTGCAGATGGCTTCAGGGCTTGTAAAGCTATTGATAAAATGTTGTCTGTTAAGAAAAAGAAAAACGATTAACTTAATTAGCCATTATATATAAAAAGGCTAACCCGACTCGGGTTAGCCTTTTTTTATTAACCTGAGTTAGATATAAGACTTTGCTTCAGTCATAGATAATTTTTTCCTGGACGATGCAAAATTTCGCAGGACTATCGGGATAATTCAAGGAATTTTGCGGAAGTATAGGGGAAAATTATCATGACCCTTTAGGGAAAGCCAATAAAAAGCCATCTTTGAAGAAAAAAACCATGAAATAGCCAGCTATTCCTTCTGTTTTTTTCTCCAAATCTCACTCCCTGTTGGCTTTCTGTAGCTAAAGTCTTATATCGAACTCAGGTTGTTATTTTAATTCTCTGGGTTTCTTCCCTTTTCGCCAGTGTTCTTCAATTTTTTCAAGAGGAACACCTTTTGTTTCCGGTAAGTAAAAATATCCCCAAATAAGCCCTAAAATTCCAAGTGCTGCATAAAACCAAAATGCTCCGGCAGGATTACCATTATTTACAGCCTGCTCCGTGAATTTATGTAATGAAGGATCATATAATTTTTCATGTGTTATAATGCTGCTTCCCGGTATGGTAAGCCATTTTACAATCTTAAAAAAAGTAAAAGCAACCAAAGCATTAAAAAGCCAGTTGGAAAGTGATCCTATGGAAGATCCTAACCCCCTTACCTTTAAAGGGAAAACCTCTGAAATAATCAACCATCCTAAAGGGCCTAAACTAATAGCAAAAAAAGCTATATATACCCATACAAATATTATGGCTAACCATTTTCCGGTATCTCCCAGTTGTGGTAAAAAGGCAAAAACAAGCCCAAGTAAAATTAAAGAGAATACAATTCCTCCTGTTCCAATAAAATATAACTTTCGGCGACCTAGCTTATCAATAAGAAATAATGAAAGAATAGTAAACGTTACATTTACAATTCCAACGCTCACCGCACCCCATATGCCGGCACGCGCACCTTCAAAACCTGCAATCATAAATATTTTAGGACTATAATAAATAACCGTATTTATGCCTACAAATTGCTGAAAGAACATAATTCCCACAGCTATTATAAGAGCTGTTCGCAGCCATGGTTTAAATATTTCACCGATATTAGGTTTGTTTTTGTCCTTTGTAATCTCATCCTTCATGCGTTGTATAGATTCATTTACCAATGAAGGCTCTTCTATACGCTTTAAAATTTTAAGGCTCTCCTCTTCTCTGCCTTTGCTCATAAGCCAGCGAGGAGTTTCAGGAAGAAATAACATCCCTGTAAATAAAATAATACCCGGAATTACACCCATATAAAACATAGGTCGCCATGATTCTACATTACTGTCATTGGCAAAAGCCAGGTCGCTTAAATAAGAAACCAGAATGCCTATAGTTATCAATAATTGAAAAAGAGATACTAAAGATCCTCTTATTTTTGTTGGGGATACCTCCGCAATATATAATGGTACGGAAAATGAAGAAATACCAATTGCCAAACCAATAAATAAACGGGCAAACATAAGTTCTTCCGGACCTTTTGACCATCCTGACCACAAAGCCCCAATAACAAAAATAATCGAAGCCGCAATAATGGTTTTTTTACGCCCGAAAATGTCCGATAACCTTCCTGTAAACATAGCACCGATAACAGCTCCCACAAGGCCCATAGTAGTAATGTTTTCTACCATAGAGTTACTTAGCTGAAAATCCTGTTGAAAAAAGGGAATGGCACCGGAAATAACACCGGTATCAAACCCAAAAAGTAGTCCTCCCAGTGCCGCTACTGAAGCTATTATGACTACTAAATTTTTGTTGTAGGTTGTTTTGTTCATTTATATATCGATTCTAAAAGTTGTAAATGTATTAATTTTTATGTTAAAATAGGGTTTGATATTTTTCGTTTATCTAAAAAAAGAAATTATTCCATCTATTGATTAAAAGTATCAATGGAACCATCTAAAAATTACGTTATGAAATTCAGAAGGCTCCATGATTATAAGTTTAATTTCTTTTATTCTCAAGTATTAGTACCAATAAATTAAAAAAATCGTTTACTTTTGAACCATAGTTTTATTAATAATTGTTACTTATGAAACAGCTTGGAATTTTATTTGTTTTTTCCTTTATATTTATTTTAGGATCATGTTCTTCGTCAAACAGTAAGTTAATTGGTACATGGAAAGTAAAGTCGGTACAAACTCATTTTGGAGATGAAAACCTTCCTCCTGCAGTTATTACACATATAAAAAATGAACAAAAAAAACTTAGTTTTAAAATCGTTAATGATTCTGTTATTGTTTTTATGATGGATAATAATACCCACGAAGGTCATTATACACTAAATCCTAATTCTAAAGTCATTACCTATTTTTTTACAGGAGAAAATGAATTTAAAAATAAACTTGGATTTTGGAATGGTAGCGAAATTATTAATGATACAAAAACACCACTGGGTAATTTAACGGTTACTTTTTCTAAACAATAATCCCATTAAATGATATTATTAATACTAAAAAGGAAGAAGTAATTTTTTTGAAGAGTTATAAACCTTCAATTAATTCTTTAATTTCTTTTAGTTCTGCATTTAGGCTTGAAGAAGGCATGGTTCGCCCTGCTTTATCATACCAGTAGTTTGCATTCCATTTGTCACCTTCTTTTCTATATACAAATGCCATTAACCAGGCTACTTCAGGAGAGTCATCATGCTTTAAGATTAAATGTACATCTTCCAGTTCATCATTTTCAATCATTTCAATAACTTCCAGTAATTCTTCTTTACTCATAATGTTAAGTTTAAACCAATTTCCTTATATTGTTTTAACAACATTTGACTGTGAAATTACAAAAACTTTTGAATAATTGTTGTTTTTTATGTTTTTGATAATATTATTGAATCAATAAATTGCATCCTCTAACATCGCTATTATCAAAACGCCCAAGTATTTCAAATTGATCTTCTTTTATAGTTTTTCCCAGATCTTGCGTTGCTATAAATGAACAACTATGCAGATTTGCCAAATCTATAATATTTATCCCTCCCGAATGTCCAACAGGTAATATATTAAGCGGATCGTTAATGTCTCTTATTAGAATCTTCATCCAGGGTGGTGTTTGAAAAATACCTCTTCCATATGAATATGCTTGTGATAAAAGTTCTGTCATTCCGTACTCAGAATATATTTTTTCTACTCCAAAACCGGACTTTAGTTTATTATGTAACTCCTCCTTTACCATTTCTTTTCGGTTTCCTTTCATTCCTCCTGTTTCCATTACAATTAAGTCAGGAAAATCAATATCAAACTGTTCTGCCATATCTAATAATGCATAGGTTACGCCTAATAAAATTGTTTTCTTATTTTGTTTCTTAAGGATTTGTAAATTTTGATAAAGACTTTCGTAATTATGAAGATAAAAACCACTTCTGGTATCTTCTGATAATTGAATTAACTTATCTGTCATGTAAACTAATGAAGACCCTGTTCTTTCAAGATAGGAAGGTAATAATGCCAGTAATACATATTCAGAGGGTTTACCAAAAAACAATTGAAACCCTCTTATCATACTCTCTTCATAAACCGATAACTTTTTCACATAATGCTTGCTGGTTGTCATTCCTGTGGTTCCGCTACTGGTAAACACCCTTTCGGGGATAAAGTCTCCTGTAGTAATTTTATGATTCTTAAAAAAGGAGATTGGTAAAAAAGGAATTTGATTTATTGTACGAACTGATGAAATAGAAACATTTAATGCATTAATATATTGTTGATATATGATATTGTTTTTAGCTTGAAAATAAAATACTTTAAGTGCTAATTCTTCAAATTCATTTTTTTCCTCTATTTCAAAAATCATCTTTATTAATTCTTTTTCCACTGATACTTTTTTTAAAATGTAATATATAGTTCAATCTATAATTAAAAGCAAAAATACATTTTCATTTCTGTGCAATGGCAATAACAGTAAAATTTATTACTGACATGAAATCATTTTGTCATGGTTTTTGTATAGGAAAGTTGAAAAAGAATTAATCTTTTTACTAATTTAGACGACATGGAATACAAAGATTATTATAAAATATTAGGGGTAAGCAAAAAAGCAACAACTGATGAAATTAAAAAAGCTTACCGTAAACTGGCAAGAAAATATCATCCGGATGTGAATCCCGGAAACAAAAGCGCTGAGAAAAATTTTAAAGAAATAAATGAAGCCTATCAGGTATTAAGCGATCCGAAAAAAAGAGAAAAATACGATGCCTATGGTGCCGATTGGGCTCATGTAACTGATGAGCAACATGCAGCATGGAATAAGTCCGGAGGTTATAAAAAACAATATGCCGGTACAGGAGGATTTTCTTCTGCAGGAGGTGCAGGTGCTGATATGGGTGATTTTTCAGATTTTTTCCGCAGTATGTTTGGAGGCAGTGGCTTTTCGGGAAGTTCTTTTGGAGGAAGCTCAGGAAGACGTACCAGAAGTATGAAAGGGCAGGACTATCAGGCCGAATTACACCTCCCTTTACGCCATGTTTATACCGATAGCCAACAAATGTTAAATGTTAACGGAAAAAAAATAAGAATTACTATTCCGGCAGGTATTAAAGACGGACAAGTGATTAAACTTAAGGGTAAAGGCGGTCCCGGACTGAATGGTGGGCCGGCAGGGGACTTATATATTACTATATTCGTGGATAAAGACCCTGTTTTTGAAAGAAGAAATAATGACCTTTATATTAACCAGGAAGTTGATTTGTATGATGCCATTTTAGGTGGAGAAATATATATCAATACTCTTGCAGGGAAAATTAAAGTTAAGGTTAAACCCGGAATGCAAAATGGTAATACCTTGCGTTTAAAAGGAAAAGGATTTCCTGTATATAAAAAACCGGGGCATTTTGGCGATTTATATGTTAAATTAAATGTGAAACTGCCAAAGCATTTAACTGATAAAGAAAAAGAATTGTTTAACCAGCTTCGTAACCTAAGAAAAAAATAAATTATGAAAACGGTAAAAAAATATATAAAACTAAACGACTTTGCTGCCTTTTATCAAATTGAAACAGAGGTGTTAAATACTTTTGCAGATGTAGGGTTAATTCATCCCATACCCGAGGTTAACGATCTTGTTATTCCTTATGAGGAAGTAGATAGATGTGAACGTGCAATTCGTATTTATCAGGATCTTGATGTAAATCCTGAAGGTATTGATATTATCCTTGAAATGAGAGATAAAATTAAACAATTGCAAGATGAACTTAACTTTTTACGCAGGCAACTTTTTCAATTAAAAGATCAAAATCAATTTCCTGAAGTTATAGATGATGAATATTAACCCAAATTAATTTATAATTTCTGTTTTGATTCTTTTCTTTGAGTTTTTTGAAGTAAAAATATTTTAAATCAAAAACTAAATATATTTGTCGTTTCCTTGAGGTTTGTTAATTTTGCACCTTAATAACTTTTTTTGAGTGGGTATTTTTTGTAGTTCTTATATAAAAATAGTTTAGTAGTTATTATTTACTTTCGGGGTGTGGCGCAGCCCGGTTAGCGCGCGTCGTTCGGGACGACGAGGCCGGAGGTTCGAATCCTCTCACCCCGACCACCAAAAGGGGTAACTTGTTTTTTACAAGTTATCCCTTTTTATTTTTTCCGGAAATATATTTCTTTATCATTTTTAACAATTCATCTTTTCTTAATGGTTTACTGATGTAGTCATCGCAACCGGCTTTCAAAATA
>WGGC01000189.1 GCA_015491905.1 Bacteroidales bacterium
CAAATAACCATGTTTTATGGTAATGGGGCGAGATTCTTCATTGTTTTTTCCACAAAGTCTCCCAAAAGGGTTTCACAAGGTAACACAAAATATATCCCTGTGTTATTCAATATTTTTGAAAAACAACAATTCAAACCAGATAAGATTTCTTGTTTCCAACTCAGGTTATTAATTATAGCAGATAAAGTTTGCACAATCATTGGAAATACAATCTCTGAATACTGGTATAGCATTCTTTTTATGATAATTAGAGAACGTTCTATTAGTTGCGCCTGGTGCTATTCCTTTTTCTTTTTCTCCATCTCCACAAGTTTTACCAGCTTGACAAGTGTAGCGTGTAACCGTTTATACGCAAACAATACACCTCCCAAAATATACACTCTATTGTCCACCATATTTTCAAACACCAATTCCGATAGAATTATTCTGTTATCTACAACTTTTAATTTACTTTTGCCTACTAATTGGGCATCAGGTGAAAATTTATTATCTATTTGCCTAAAAGATATCTTTTCATAGAGATAGGGTATCAAATGATTTTCCGTACTTAGGTTTAACTCTTCTTCTGAATTTCTAATCTCAACCATAAGCCGTGGAATATTATACAGCAGCAGTTTGATAGAATCTGATCTTATAATGGAAACTCTCCCTGTATTCAATGCTTCATCCAGTGTGGAGGAACTAAATTCATAATTAGGTGTTACAAGGAGATCATAAAGCAAGCTATCTATTAACCTAATATCTTTTTCAAGATATTGTGTACTAAACATGGATAAAAAGAAGTTTGATTTTTCAATTAGACTTTCAGTTACGGCTATTTCGCCATTAAGATTCTGTATGTTTTTTTTTGACTCTATTAGCAATCTGTTCTTGAGAAAAATTGATTCAATATTTTGAATCCTGATGTGATTCCAGTTATTAATTTGTAAAGCGATTACTATCCCAACTACCACAAGAACAATTTCACCGACAGCATACAATATGTAGCTTTTAAATTTACTCAGCCGACTGTGGAGATGGTTTTCGGTTACTATTTGCCGCCTTATTTTTCCAAAGAATTTTATCATGAGTAGTTATTGTTATTTTTGAAAAACCATATAGCGGATGATGTTCTCTTATGTTTGTTTGAACCAACAGAATGGCACACAATTTTTCTCAAACTGATTGCCCCTTATAGCAACATTGCTGGCCAGTACCTGTGCAAGTCCATGAGCTATTGTTTTCTGATTTTCATTTATTCATCCCTTATATTTGAACCTGTTTATACTTCAATTTATATTGCCTCCTGTGAATTGATGCCTTTTTTATAATCTTTGCAGAAATGCCTTTGACCTTTCCTTTTTGATTTATTTTAATCGAAACAATATTTTCTCCTTTGTGCATACTTGTTCCGTATGTTTTTGCTATTAGCTTGTAACTACCTCCCTCGTAATCATTCTTTTTAACATCAACGAACACCTGTGTTTTGGTATTTTGTATTGAATAGTTCCGGATTGCCCTGCCTCCAATGGTAATTTTCTGAATGCTAAAACTATATTTTGAATAAAATACTGTCTCATAAGCAGTATATGTTTTTCCGGATGGAATGCCGGGATATACAATTGTATAACTGGAAGATTGGATACCCATTGTTCCACACGAAATCAAAAAAGATACCATAGAAAGGAAAAGGACCAGCTTGAATAAGTTTTGTTTTCTTATTCTAATTTCTAACAATTTTCTGTACATAAGTTTGTTGATCTCTATTTGATATTTTAATCATATATACTCCTTTTGCTATTGATGATACATTAATCGCATTTTCCATGCCCAACAATTTTCCCTCTTGTATTACTCCCCCTACAATATTATAAATAAGGTAGCTGAAGCCACTCTGGTTCTTGAAATTTAATAGTTTTATATGAATAACATTTTGTGATACAGGATTGGGGAAAACGCTGGGTTTTTCATTTTCGGGAAATCCTTTTTCATCAATGCCAACCAGAGAGGAGATGTCAAGTTGCCATAGTCCCCTGCCAAAAGTTGCAGCAACCAAAGCATTTTCTGCATAGTTAATATCTATGTCATTTACGATTACATTGGGTAACGTGTTCCCCCCCAGTTTTGTCCATTGTCCATCACCTATTTTTGAATATACGCCTAGTTCCGTAGCAAGGTATAGAATTTCCTGACTTTTATTTTGAGCGATTAATACCTCTTTCATTAGAATATTTGGCAGCCCGGCAGAAATATTATCCCATGTTTGACCACCATCTGAAGATTTATAAACTTTTTGTCCATCAATATATCCTCTGGCTGTTGCATAAACGGCGTTGGGATTGATACCAGAGAAGTCTATTGAATTTATCTTTGTGCCTGGTCCGTTTATTGTGTTCCAGGACTGGCCACCATCAAGGCTCTTTGTTACAGCACTTTCGCCAATTGCAAAAATACCATCGTTGTGCGTGCTGATAAAAGAAACCTTTCCTGTTCCGGCATTCAGTGCCCTAACGGAGTAATTATCTGAAGCATCGAGTAAATAAACATCATTCCCTCCTCCATATAATTTATTATGATTCGTGGTACTCATTTCCAAGGGCCAGATAAAATTGGCACCTGGTATCTGAACTTCCTGTGCTCCCTGATAATTTCCTGAAAATCCATTAAAAGCAATGGATAAGCTGCCTTTCGTACTTCCCAGATATCTTATCTTAGGATCTGTATAGTCAATGGCTGTTGCTGTACCATCACCCGCCGCTGCTGCAATCCATTTCATGCTGCCATTATGCATTTCACGGCTGAACCCATCATTGTCCTGGTTTCCTTGTAACATATTACCATCAGCATTATTTGGTGTAATTGCAACTGAATATAATTGTGTGACAATGCATTTTTCAGATTTATAGGTAATGGTTGGCTTAAACGCACCTGCACTGCTGTATTCTATGTAGCTTAAGCCACCATCGTTACAAGCCCAGTATTTATAAGTATTGGATACATTGTCAAGTTTGCCCATTGCATGAAAATCAGAGTGAATATAACTGCCCGAATCGGAAGGACCTTGCCAATATCCATTCAGCGAACGATACCAGGTTGAGCCATTATCGGTACTATGAAAACCATTTACATCTGCACTTATAATCATATTATTTTCCTTCAATAAAGTTTGGTTATAACCACCTTGCGAATCGTAAGTAGGGACAGGGTTCCCCAGGTTAATCCACCCGTTTTGCCCGAAATAAGATAACTGGCCAGTCGAATTTACAGAATACAACGTATCATTTTCCAGATAAAGGACGTTTTTATCTTCATCATTACCTCCGGTTTTTATGGTTGTCCATGTTTCTCCCTGATCATTTGAAAAATAAATGTCTCCGAATATGCCAATGCAGGCCATGTTACTTCCTTGTGATACAAAACGGCCAAAACCTTCATAAAACTGGCTGCTCTTTTTGCTTTGCCAGGTTGTACCGCCATCGGTAGTTTTATAAATATTCTGGGATGTCCCCACAACTACCGTATCGTTGCTCAAGACAAGTAAATTTGAAGTGATTTCCTGAGCACTTAATGGAAAACTTAATCCCGTTGACTGAAACGAATTACCACCATCAGTTGATTTGAGTATCCCTATTGATTTTATGTTTTCACCATCATAATCTCCTGTAGAAACATAAATTATGGCATTAGGTGAATAAGTAAGGGATGCCGATGCAATATCCGTTACGCCTATTCCTGCCACTTCATCCAGAACAGGAATCCAATTGGCTCCTCCATCCGTAGATTTCCAGATACCTCCCGCTGGAGCACCAACAAACAATATGTCCTGCGACATGTCTGATGGATGGGCAAGACGTAAAAAACAATTTACTCTCCCCATTTGCGGATAATTGGGGTAACCATTATGTTCGGGGATAGTCTGGGCTCCAATATTTTTCCATGTTGCCGATAATGATTCTTCCTTTGCTCCTGGTGTTGTTATAATTTTCCCATTATTGTCCAGAATACCCGCATTGAAATAGCCTAAGTTCTCAGGGGGAAAGCTTCCGTCAGCATAAACCCTGTCTTTCCAATAATAAGCCCATCTTTCGAATTGTTTTTGAGCTTTTTCGTTTACCAGAATATGCATATTTAATTTGGACAGTTTAGCCCGGTTTGAAGCGACTATCTTATAATAGTTTGCTTTAGGCGTTGTTGCTTTCTGTTTGTAAGTTAGCTGCTGGGAAAAAACAAAAGTACCAAACAGCATTGTCAATACCAGGGAAGTAAACTTTTTCATAATTATATATTGTTTGTATTCAGTTGATAAATATTGTTATAATGTTTTTTCTATAGTAAATTGCGTTAAACACGTCTTTGGACGTGAAGAGTTTTGTAGCCTGCAAAGCAGTTATAAACCTATGCGCAAATCCATTGTGTCATCTTTTTTTCTGCCAACGAATGGTTTGTTATTAAGGAAGTTGTGACTCTCAAAGCGATTGCTTCCCCTCCATCATGGAGACTATCCATGCGACGAAGAGTTTACAGCATTTATAAGGTATTCTTCCTATAAGTCTAATTGTGTTGATATTGTAATAGGTTCCAATACCGTATGTCTGTTTTTTATTTTCTGGTTCTTTGGGTCATTGATAATTTCCTGAAGTTTTTCTAAATCTGTAACTTCAATAACCATGATCACCGACTTTGGGTCATTTGTATCTTGAAAGGTTTTAAAACCTGATACTGCAGGGGCAAATAACGATATCCTTTCATTATGGCCATTTATCCAGGCATCAATATTTGCTACTTTGTGTCGCGTTATAATTGTTTGGCTCATTTTTATTGTGTTTATGATATGCTTACTTTTATCGGTTTTCAGCTTTCCCGTTTTTATTTTCGTTAAAATGAAATACTAGCAGTACTTTAACTAGCATATTGAGTATCTATTTTTCTACGCTGTGGGCCATCAAAATCTTCTAATCCCATTGCCTTAAGGTTTGCTTTTCTAATCGGTTCGACTGCGTCATTCAAGGCTTGAAAACCAAAGTCCAGCCCGGCAATGGTCCTTAAAGGACGACTACCATTTGGGCTATTAATTAAATCTTCAAAAATTTTCACAACAATCATTGGGTCAGTAGGAATATTAGGATCGTCGAACATATTCTTTACTTGCTTGCCAAAACCATCAACAAACTCACCCACATGATTGTAAGCTGAAGCTACTTCGGCACTTGAAGCAGGAACGATATTTCCAAAAAAGTTTGTAGAGAATGGACCTGGCTCCACAATTACAACATCTATACCAAAAGGAGCTAACTCATAGCGCATGGCCTCGCTCAATCCTTCTAACCCCCATTTACTTGCATGATAGACCCCAAAACCAGGAAAAGCACCCCGTCCCGCTACGGAACTAACTTGAATAATCAATCCGGAACTGCGGGAGCGCATACCAGGGAGAACGGCTTTAGTAGTCCGGAGTGTTCCTACGATGTTTAAATCTAATTGTGCTAAACACTGGGCTGAGGAAAATGCCTCAATTGCCCCTCCGAACCCCAGTCCGGCATTGTTAATCAGAACATCTATCACGGGAATCTGATCTTTTACAGCATTGACACTTTCATCCGATGTTACATCTATTTCCAACACTTCTAATTTGACGTTTCCGGTTTTTGCAAAATCCTTCAATTTTGCAGCAGAATTTGCATTTTTTCCATTTATATTTCTCATTGTTGCATAAATATGATGGCCTTTTTCCGCTAAATATTTAGCAGAACTAAAGCCAAATCCTGAGCTGCAACCTGTAATTAGTATATTTTTCATAACATGATATTATTAGATGAAATTATAATTATATTAAAGCTATATTAGAAACTTCAAGTCTTTTGTTGTTCCTATTATTTTATTACTGCCAGTTTCTGGTGCCTTTACATTAATTTCTAATTGAAACAATATTTGTTTTTGCTCCATCTATGGCAGTCCTTGAAATATTCAAGATAGTTTCTCAGCGTATTTTGAAAACATTTGAATAAATACAAAAGTCATCATAATTCTCCGGAGAAATATCATGGTTTTCAGGGATAAAATAAAAATGGTTGTTTTCGGGGATAATTGATTTTCATCTGTCCTGTCTATTGGCCTGATTTATTTAGTGCTAAGGAATAATGAGCTAACTTTAAACAACTTCATTGCCAAAAGCCAACCCCTGGTGCTTTTCATTACAACACCAAAATGTTCCAAAGGTGGGGTATTGAAGCCTGCATGGAGAGGAAAGTGGACATAAGAATGTTGAACACGAGTTGTGCTTTCTGAGGTTGGAAATACTGACTGAATTGGAAAATCTATGTTGCGATAAAAGGAAAAGAAAGAAAAATATCCACGCCGTTCCCCGGAGATGTAGTATAGTTCATGCTGCCTTTCAAAAATTCTAGCTGGCTTTTTATTCCCGTCAGGCCCATTCCTTTTTCCAATACTGCTTTTTTTAGGTCAAATCCTTTTCCATTATCCTGATATTCCATAAATACCGTTTGGTTAGTTATCTTAAACTTTATTACAACCTGCGTAGCTTCCGCATATTTTAATGTGTTGTTGAGGAGCTCTTGTACAATCCTGAAAACTATGGTTTCAGTATTTTCAGGCATTCTTGCAAGTTTTTCACCTTCCAGAATGATGGATATTGATCCTGTATCAGACAGTTCTTCGGTAAGATCTTCCATCGCTGCCCACAAGCCAAACCGGTTCAACACTACGGGCATCATGTTGTGTGATATTCTACGTAATTCGGTATTTGCTTTATTCAGTAATTCTTTTGCTTTTACCAGGTTAGACAAATCTTCATTTTCTTCAAATTTTGCAAAATAAATACAAGCCGAAGACAGCAGTACGCCTAAGCTGTCATGTAACTCTCCTGCTATGCGCTGTCGTTCTTTTTCACCACCCATCACCAATGCGTGGGCGGCAGCAACTTCTTTTTCCTTTTGGCGATATTTGGCAACTTGTTCGTTAATCTTTTTTTCTTTTTTTTGTTTAAAAAAGAAAAACCAGATCATTAACCCCAGTAACAAAATCAACGTAAAACTACTTCCTGCCAAAGTGTTTAACAGAATTTGGCGCGATTTTAACCTTAAATCTTTTTTCAGAGATTGATTTCTTAAAGCCAGCAGCGGTTGCTCGTACTTTTGAGAATTATGTTTTATCTGTAACTCATCTATGTATTTTTGCCATGGAATAATAAATGCCTGTTTAAATTGACCGGCTTTCTTTTCAATGGCAATTCTGGTTTGACAGAATGTTTCAAAATCGAGGTTTCTGCCAGACTGCATTGCCTGACGAGGCAGCCTCATCCTTTGATAAGTACGGGGTATGTTTAGATTGGAGATAACATGTTGTTTATTCATGCCTTTTTCTGTATTGCCCTTGTCATAAGTTTTTTTAATTTCTTTATGAAGGTAAAAATAGGCAGAGCCTGAATTCCCAGATTGCTGAAGTTGATAAATTTTTTTCATCTCATCTTCCACTACAGGATTTACGAATACAATAGGGACAATTATAAATATCAGGTAAAACCTATGCATAGAGAGAAAAAATTTATTGTATTAAATCGTTTTGTAGTGCCCATTTTACCAGTCCTGCACTGTTTTTGGCCCTTATTTTTACCAAAAGATTTGAACGGTGGGTTTCTACCGTGTGAATACTGATAAACAGTTCTTTCGCAATCTCCTTTGTACTTTTTTCCTGACAAATCTTTTTTAAAACTTCTATTTCTCTTTTTGTTATAGAAGACAGCAGGGGCATACTTTTTTTGGGATATTGATTTTTATACAAACCGGGAAGTTCTTTCCCAAGATATATCATCCCGTCGTAAACCTGTTTTATGGCCGTATTAATTTCATTAGGAAGGGTACTTTTCAAGAGATAGCCCTTTGCACCCGCTTTTAATATTCTGCGTATAAAATACTTATCATCGTATTGAGAAAAGGCAATCACTTTTATATCGGGAAATAGCCGGATTATATTTTTGGTTGTTTCAATTCCGTCCATATCGGGCATGTTAATATCCATAATAATCACATCGCAGGTTACCGATTCCATAAGCTGAAGAAGTTTGATGCCATTATTTGCCACGCCTTTTATTAATATATCTGAATGATCTGCAAGTATGGCCTGCATTCCTTCGAGGATTAACGGATGATCATCAACGATTATGAGTTCAATCACTTGACATGAAGTTTAAAATTTTCTGCAATATACTCATTATTTTGTTATGTAAGAAGTTAAATATTTGATATTTATTGTGTTTATTGTGAACCAATGTGTAACACGGAATGGAATATTATATTTGAAAGAGCCAGATTTTAAATGCTGCTTTGCTCCCCATATCACAATACCAATTTCAAATTTTCTGATGAATTAGTGGTTGGGAACAGTGTCATTTCATAACTTTGCATTTTTAGTAAAGGAATTATGATAACGAAGCAAACAGCGTGGCTGGAAAATTTGGTAGTGGTGGGAGACAGGGTACTGATTCAGCCTAAACCTGAGAGTACAAAAACCACAAGTGGGTTGTTTTTGCCTCCGGGTTATAAAGAGAAAGAGGAGGTGCAAAGTGGTTACGTAGTGAAAACAGGACCAGGTTACCCCATTCCGTTACCATCGGATGATACCGGGGAGCTTTGGAAACGCAAAGAAGAGCAGGTGAATTATATCCCGTTGCAGGCCAGACCTGGTGACTTGGCTATTTTTCTGAAAAAAGGGGCGATAGAAATCCATTATCACAGCCAGAAATATTTTATTGTACCCCACCATTCTATATTGCTGCTCGAACGTGATGGATTAGATGGATAAGATAAGTTACAGGTAATGATTGGATATAATAAAATAGAATCGACAAAATCTAATTCAGGTTCGGGTTTACAGGAAATTTATCCCACAGGCGATACTCACTTCCTAATTTTCGGGTTAATTTTTTCCAAAGAAGCTCTGATTTTGTTTTGAATATGATGTCTGCTGTGGCTCTTGTGATGGCCCATGAGTTTCTTTTTAATTCTTCTTCCATTTGGTTGGCGCCCCAGCCGGCATACCCC